>CAYSGK010000330.1:0-1512 GCA_964430395.1 uncultured Methylophaga sp. | reverse complement strand
TCATCGTGTTTTTTGATATTGAAATAAGATAAAAATAATGCCTGTAGCTTAGCATGCCCCATCTCTTTCATTAGCTGAATATTTCGTACGGGTATTGATTCAGGCTCTGGATAATTAGCAACGGCATTTTCTAAACTTTGTTCACGAATTATATGTAATAAGGGGTAGGGCGAGCGATTGGTATAGTTTTCAGCATCATTTGGCTCAGTATCGGAAAATTGATAATTCGGGTGGAAACTAGCGATCTGGTAGATACCGTCTAATTCCATATCAATTAACAAACCATCGGCAATATCTAAAAAATCGTTATAGTCATAAAAATCAGTGAGTATATGAGGATGAATCAGCAGTGTAGTTTCGACACTACTATCAGAATTAAGACGTTCTAATTCTTGTTGAAGGTCAAGCAATAACATCTCAATAGTGGTTGCCGTTGAAGGGTAAAATCGGACCCGACCATTTATAAATTCTTGTTTAGCAAAAGGACAAAGGTTTAGGCCAATAACCAACTGTTCTAACCAGTTTTTAACGGGCATAACAAAATCTTGTTCAGTCATGACTCTTTTGACAGTTCCAACAAAATTCAAAGGCAGCTGTATTTGTTTCATTACACGCATTACAAATCCAGTCAGGCTCTTTGGACTCCTTGATAGTATCGCTAATTAATTGCATAGCGTGATTGTAGTCACGCTCATTAACAACCCACAGTTCAAGCCATGATTCATGCGGTGCTAAATCACCAACAGCCCCAATAGCATACTCATTTTTGAGCGTTGTTTCTATACCATGATTTCCTATTATATTTTGAATATTATGCACTAAATAGCGATTTTCACGCGTATAAAGTAATTTCATGATAAAGCCTGCCTAGAAAGATATTTTCGCTTTTTAGCCTGATCTAAAATATGCTGTTTTTTATCAATAGAGGTTTCGGAACACCCCCACAATAGTATTTCATCGAGACTGCGAAAACAGCCTAAGCAGATGTTATCGTCATCTAGGCAACAATTTCTAATGCAAGGTGATATGAGAGGAGACATATTCCATTTTATTTAGATGTTTTTCGTTGCTCATTTATTATGCTTCTGATCTGTTTTAATTGATCAGGGATGGTATCACAAGCACTACCATCACCTTTGCAACTAGAACAGGCATAAACAGCCCATGCAGAATCAATGAGCGCATTTTTATCTGGATACTCAATACGGTTTGTTGCTCCGATCAAATTTTTAGCGCGGGTCGCATTATGACCGACTTCAAAAGTGCACGCACTTATTTGTGCCGGATCGGTCAAATCATACCGTTGATGAATATCAATTCCGATTTGATACAAATAACGCATTTCCAGATAAATTTTACGTAATGAATCCCCAGAATAACTAGAGATGGCATGTGCTGTCAGCGAACTAAACAACAGAAAGAGTAGGCTGCACTTAGTAAATGAATTCATGGTATAAATTGCTGCCCCACATGAAGTGTAAAGCAGCAAATATTAATTTTCTAGAGTACTGG
>CAYSGK010000329.1:0-1536 GCA_964430395.1 uncultured Methylophaga sp. | reverse complement strand
GAATTGTTTTACAAAGCTTGTTACTATGCTTCATGGATGAGGCATCGAGGATTTGAAAATGTTGACGGTTGTATTAGCATTACTAGGCTTAATATTGGGTGGCATTGTGGCTAATGATGAAGGACTAGCTATAGGGCTTTTTACTGGTCTTGCGTTTGGAATGATTTTTTCATTAAGAAGCCGAGTTGCAGAATTAGAGCAAGCTTTGCTTAAAATGAAGAAGCCGGTAGATGCGCCTGATAGATACCATACTAAATCAGAAATAGAAGCTTCACCAGCTAACTCTTCTGGACAGACTGAAAGTACAAACACAGTCGCTCACGCTAAGAATTCTGATTATGTTGATATTATTGAAGCATTACAGTTTGACGAAGCGACACAGCTTGAGTCAGTAGAGACTACGGCACAACAAAAAATAGCACAAGCTCGCCCCGAAATTGTTGAGCAGGATGTTGCTGAGAAAATATTCCATAAAGTAAAAAACTTTTTCACCACGGGCAATGTGGTCGTTAAAGTCGGCGCCATTGTATTGTTCTTTGGCGTGGCATTTTTATTGAAATATGCCGCTGAAAGAAGTATGTTCCCAATCGAATTACGCTTGTTAATAGTGGCCGCTTTTGGTGTTGCTATGCTGGTTATTGGTTGGCGTTTGCGTGATGAACGACTGGAATATGGTTTGATATTACAAGGTGCCGGAGTCGGTTTGTTATATTTAACCGTGTTTGCGGCTAGCAAGTTTTATCACGTATTGCCCGTGGTTGTGACCTTTGCGGTTATGTTGCTGTTGGTCGCATTATCAGGCTGGTTAGCTATTAAACAAGATGCTAAATCATTGGCTGTTTTCGGTGCTGTGGGTGGCTTTTTAGCACCGGTATTAATGTCAACAGGTGGCGGTAGTCATATTGTATTGTTCTCGTATTACGCTTTATTAAATGTAGGCATATTAGGCATTGCTTGGTTTAAATCATGGCGTTTTCTAAATCTTATTGGTTTTGTTTTCACCTTTATTATTAGTGCCGCTTGGGGTTATAAGGCATATCAGCCCGAGCATTTTGTCTCGACTGAATTGTTTTTAATTTTATTCTTCTTTTTCTTTCTCGCCATTTCAGTATTATTCGCCTTTAAAGAAGCGCCTAAGTTGAAACCCTATGTTGATGGCACGATAGTATTTGGTTTGCCTTTAGTTGCTTTTGCATTGCAAGGTGAGCTGGTTGAACCGTATGAATATGGTGATGCGGTTACAGCGATTGCACTAGCCGTAATTTATTTATTATTAGCCAAGCGCTTATGGTTGCCAGAGAAGAAAGGCGTACGTTTATTAGCTGAATCATTCTTAGCTTTAGGTATCACCTTTGCCAGTTTAGCCGTACCGTTATTATTAGACGGACGGTGGACAGCAGCGATCTGGTCATTAGAAGGGGCGGCTTTGGTGTGGATTGGATTACGTCAATCGCATATCGTATCACGAGGCTTTGGTCTATTACTTTCAATAGGAGCAGGGTTAGCCTTTATCTCAGAAAACTATCACCATTTGGC
>CAYSGK010000328.1:0-1537 GCA_964430395.1 uncultured Methylophaga sp. | reverse complement strand
TGTTTAAAAAGATATTGATTGGCATTCTTTTATTTGGTGTTGTAGCTGTATTGTTATTGCAAATTGACGATGAACTGAATCCTGAGGTTGCTAGTTTTTTGGAGCAAGCTAAACCCGCTGAAAGTAGTGATGCCTATCTCTATTTATTGGGGATTATTGCCGCAGAAGATGAAGACCCATTAGTGGTCGGTCAGCAACTCTTGGCATCGATGCAGCAAGCAGAACAGCAATACGATTTTAGTGATGGGACGTTTGGCTTTGAAGCTTACCCTGATGATAAAAAACTAGCCCTACCAGACGGAGCGCTTTTTTGCGCCAACCAGCAAGAAGCTTGTTGGCACATAGTTTTTGATAATAAAGCCGCACGTGATCAAGTATTAAAGGCACATGCAGTGTTACTTCAGCGCTATCAATATTTTCTTGGGCTCAATGATTACCACTCTTTGGTTAAACCGACAGCAGTAGAAGGATTTCCCTCTTATGAATATTTAGTGAAGGCAAATAGACTTGTCACGTTAAATGTGATTAATACTATTCAAACAACAGATTCCTCACATGCCATCAAAATAATGACGGAGCATATTGCGCTACTTCGAAACTATTTGAAGAGTACGGATAATATTATTGGAAAGCTAATTTATAGCGCGATTATTTCAGAAAGCTTAGATGTTTTATCATTAATTATTCATCAAGGCCAAACCGCTTTTCCCCCTCAGCTTTCACCACTTTCAGTAGATGAGCGTGACTTTACAACTGTAATGTCCCGAGAATTTGCAATGGGGTATGATTTATATACCAGCTTAGATAAACACCCCCAATTCTTTTCAACATTAACAATGGCGGGGATTCAGAATAAAGGAAAAAGCCCCGCTTGGTTGGTCAGATTAGTCTACAAACCCAATATGACAATTAATGAGGATTATTTAGGATATAAAGAGGCTGTTCTTCGTTCACAATTAGCGCAAAAACAATTTGCTGTGACAGTAGCGAATGAATTAAAAAATGAGCAGAAATCACATTATAAGATCTCAATAAGAAATTACGCAGGCGGGGTTCTTAATAATGTAGCCCGCCCTAGTTTTGACCGAGTTATTGCACGGGTATTTGATCTCAATGCCAAAATCACCATTTTCAATCAAACAGTGAACAAAGAAACGTTACCAAGTGATCTGGGTTATATCCAGAACCCATATTATGAAAAAGGCGGCACGGCATTTTATTCGGATGACGGTAAAAGTATCTGTTTAACTGGGCCGTTAGAAGATGCAAAAAACCAAAGGTGTTTAAGAATTAAGTTGTAATAGTGTATTTTCAGCTTGAACTTGTTGTTATGATTGTTATCTAAATTAAGTATTATCCGAAACTTACTAAGATATAATGGCAGCAAAAAAAACAGTAAAACGACGCAGGGGCAAGACCAAAAAAGCACTGAAGCCAACGTGGAAAAGAAGAGTATTAATAGCTTTTCTCAAGCTAATGCTTGTAGTGATCATCTTAATGGGCTTAGGTGCAATCTATCTCGATAATCAAATTCGCC
>CAYSGK010000327.1:0-1588 GCA_964430395.1 uncultured Methylophaga sp. | reverse complement strand
TTGAAAGTATATTTTTATTCCATACGAGTTTCCAGGGTTGGGTGTTGTCGGCTGATGGGGCTTGCGAAGTTGCAGTTAATAGAAGCTTTCTGCTATCTTTCATATCGTTAAAGATGTAATTATATTTATTAAGCATATAGAAGTTTTGAGGAAACATAAAGAAGTTCAAGGAAAGTATTAGGTGAAGAATGTGTCAGTATTTTTTACAGACAATGGTAAGGCAAAAGGATAATGATAAATAGTTTTCTGTAATGATTTGTTATTAAAGGATATTTATTTTATGGCATAGAATTGGCATAATTTTCAGTGACATTATTTTTTATGGAGTCACAACAATGAAAATTACTAAAGTTTTAACAATTGCAAGTTTGCTAGCGGCTAGCACAAGTTCTCAAGCTTTTACTTGGTACGAGCAATCTTTTTTTCAAGATCAGGATTTGGAACGACTGATTAATAGCGATGGATCGGATATAAATACCAATAGTACATTAGATGTGGGTGATAGACTGAGCGGAGTATTGTCATTTGATACAATTTCAAACTATAACAATACATTAAGTCAGAACTTTACAGCTATGAATGAGGATTTTACAGGAATTTTTGATGTTGAGGTTATTAGTAAGACTGGATCACTAGCAACTGGTTTTACCTATGAATTTGGGGCAACTGCAACTTTTGAAGCTACTTACGGTGCTGGTGCTGCAATTGCTTTTTTTAACCAGACACCTGGGAATTTAAATGTTCAGACTTGTTCTTCTGTTGCTGACTGTGAATCAAAAGCAACTGACGGTGTGCCTAACCCATATTTGGTCTTGGGATTTACTGGGGATGCGGATGAGCAGTGGGCTTCCCGAAGTGACACAGACGATCTCGCTGTTGTAAAAGCTACTCAGGCTCAGACTGCTTTAGGTAATTTCTATATGGCTTTAGGGATTATTACTAATAATACTGGCAAAACATTTTTGGAAACTGCTATTGATCCTACTGTTTGTAGTCTTGGTCGTCTAGATTGTGCAGGAGATGGGAAAGTGTTGGGTGCAACGGGTTCTGGTAATATCAAAGGTGGTGCTGGTTTAGTAAATGGTTATGATGCACGTTCAAATTTTGATATGACAATGACAACAGTTCCTGAGCCCGCTAGTATTGCATTATTAGGCATGGGTTTACTTGGTTTCGGTTTTTCACGCAAAAAATCCAAGTAATTGATGCTTGATTCTTAAAAATTTGAGAATCATAGAAAGGAGGCTGTGCCATTTAAGGTACAGCCTTTTTTTTGAATAGAAGTAATTGTCTACTATAATCAAAGTTCTAACGAAACTGTTGTAGAGATTCACAATGCCTAGAATATCAATGATGCCAACTTTCTTTCGAGAGTTATTGGGTAAAAAGGAAATTCATCGGGAACCTGAGCCCGACTTGATTATGGATGATGAAGAACAGGTTAAAGCCTATGCGGAAGCAGGGAGAATTGATGGGGTGATGTCGGCATCCTATTTATTTCATAGTGCCAGGATTACTTCAGTTATCAGTGGCAAAAAGAATGTTATTGACTTAGGTTGTGGACCTGCTACACAGTTAGGGCTGGTTG
>CAYSGK010000326.1:0-1609 GCA_964430395.1 uncultured Methylophaga sp. | reverse complement strand
TTCATCTTGGTCATCAAGCTGTTTTGCAACAACTTGCGATGAAGGGGGATACTTTAGGTTTATCAGCGGTTGTAATTACGTTTGAACCGCAACCTAATGAATTTTTTTCGGCGGAGAATGCGCCTGCTAGGCTGTGCAGATTTCGAGAAAAAGTCGAGGCATTACGTTGTTATTCAATTGAACAATTATGTGTATTGAGATTTAACCAACAACTTGCTGATATGCAGGCTCAAATATTTATCCAGCGTCTATTAGTAGAAGGGCTAAATGTAAAATATTTGGTGGTTGGCGATGACTTCCGCTTTGGTAAAAATCGTCAGGGTGACTTTACAATGTTGCAACAGGCCGGTGCACAACATGGCTTTCAGGTTGTCAATATGCATACGTTTGCTATTGAAAATGGTCGTGTCAGTAGTACTCGGATCCGTCAAGCCTTATACGAAGGTGATTTATTATTAGCTGAAAAATTGTTAGGGCGGCCTTTTCGCATGAGTGGGCGGGTGGCCCATGGTGATAAGCGTGGACGGACATTAGGATTTCCCACTGCTAATATCCATTTACATCGCCACAAAGTGCCATTGACCGGTGTGTATGCAGTGCAATTATTTGGGATTGCGGGTGAGCCTATTGATGGCGTAGCAAATGTAGGAATGCGCCCCACGATTGCTGGTCTTAATCGCGCTTTATTAGAAGTACATTTATTTGATTTTGATCGTGATATTTATGGAGAACATGTACAGGTTCATTTTTTACAGAAGCTGCGAGATGAGCAAAAATTCTCTAATCTTGCTGAATTAACAAAACAGATCAAAAAAGACTGTCAGCTGGCAAAAATATATTTTGGCAATAAAAAGCCATAGCTGACTAAGCAGCTATGGCTAATTTTATGAGTTTTGGTGTTATCTAGTGTGTAATAACGCGAGGTAATTCTTTAGCTTGCGCAACCCAATCAGTTACTTGTGATGCCGATGGAACCTGGCGAACTAGATTTTTTTCTTCATTGACTTCAACCATTTTTGCTTGAAGATTTTCGGCATTACGTTGTGCCAATTCGGGCACAGTGTCAACACCAGCACATTCTAGTAGATCAGCATATTGAGTGCTTACACCTTTGATGCGGGATAGATCGGCGCGGTTTGCCCAGCCAAGAATAAGTGATTCACTAACACCTGATTTTTCAGCAATATCTTTACGTCCTTTTTTCGTACAGCAAACTTCTAATAGATTTTCTATTGAAGTCAGGCCAGCTGCTTCAAGTTTTGCTGCGTATGTTTCTCCAATACCTTCGATATCAACTAGCTTTGTCATTTGTTCTCTCCATACTTAAAGTTTATTATTGTTCACGCTATCAATTATGATCATATTGATATTGCATTCTATGCTGATATTAATCATCTATGCAAGTGCTTGTAAGAAAAGTGATGAAAATTTAGAAAATGGTGAATGGTTGTTGAAAATAAAGAAATCCACCGGAGCTTTTTCTCCAATACGGCGTAAATAAGTGATCATTTAGTTAAATGGCAATAATTGCTCAAAGCTTTATTATGATTCTTTAGTTAATTGACCATCAATCAATGTAAGTGCCATATCCATTTGCGATGCCAACTCA
>CAYSGK010000325.1:0-1645 GCA_964430395.1 uncultured Methylophaga sp. | reverse complement strand
GGCAAAGTGAATTGATTTTCATTTAACGGGACACTAGTGAGAAATAGTCGTTCTATTGCGCCGAACTTCGTGGAAAATATCGGCAGATTTAGCAAGCTGAAAATAATTGGACTTGATCAGTTTCTCCTTAAGTGCTGAGAGTATAGGTTCTCCTAAAAAAACTGCGAGGATTATTATTTTTGCCACCCCCCCACCTTTTTGGCGGTTTTGTATGAATGGCTCTAAAAGCATTGATCTATCAGTGTCACAATCTCCGTATCCTAAGCGGAGCAGGATGTTGTGGAAGTTTGTAAATACAAAAGTGCCAAAAAGGTGGGAGGTGGCACTATTATCTACAACTAACGTAACACTATTTTCCTGTCAAAATCGCCTTAGCATGAGCTAGCATATCTGCCAAAGAATTCTCTTTAACCGTTTGCATCAATTCTTTTACATCAAATTTATGGTGGCGCTCATAGGCAACGCCTAGCTGTTGCATATCTGCTAAACCAGACTCACGTGCATGATCTACAAAGCCTTTGTTCTTCCAGAAGAATGCACCAGGCATCGTGGTTGGGATAACTAGCGCGTAAAAGATGATACGACCTAGATAGGCCATTGTGACAAGTGATGCCGTGAATAGTATACCGACAAAAATGCCTGCTCCACCCGTTAAGCTTGTGCTTGACATAATGATTGCTACGATAATATTTATCACTAACAAAGCATTTCTTAACCAATAGGTTCTACCAAATGTGGTTGATAGTTCGTAATAAGCTGCTTGGCCTTCGCCCGCGCCCTTTTTTAAATCTCGCGCATGGAAGATTAAACCAATTGCTTCTATGATTAATCCAAGAGCCGCGATAGAAGCGAGTATTTTAATTAGCTCTGCGCTGTTATCTATAAATAATGCGCTGACGATTGCTATTAATAAACTTCCCAAGCTCAACATTGAGCCATAAAAAGTTGATGCCGTTTGCCAGTGATCCCAAAATGGACGCGCCTTAATGCGGTAGAGTTTGTACATATAGTACGAGCCAGCGGCAAAACCGATCATGCCTAATATGGCTGATGCGCCTGCTAGAAAATCAGCGAAGCCATTGTTGAAAAATGAGAAGAAGGTGTAACCTGCCAAGCCCGCAAAAAATGCTGTCACACCTGCAATTTCACGACTTAATGGTGAATGACGAAGATTATTAAAACCACGATAAAAACGGTGCGGTTTTCCTAAGTGCATATTCAATTTATACAAGCCTGCGCCCATCATTAAAAACATCACGATCAGCAAAGGTACAAAAGCAGATGATTGCTGTACCGCTGAAATTACGGGTATTCCAAACAACGAACCACCCACGACTAGCATGACAAACGCACCCATGACTGCTTGTGCGCTGAGTGTAAACATGACGTGAGCATTTTCGTGAGATGATAATAAGGTCTTCATTCCCCAGTGTTTTGTTTTGCCGTGTTTTTCGTCTAGTACAGGTTCATACACGCCAGCTTCATCATCACGATGGTATTTAATCGCGGTCGAATCTACACGTTTCATATCACGGTTTAATGTTTTTGTTTGCTGAAAACGAATATTGGGATTGGTTATACTCGGATCAGGAAATCCAGGGATTTGCGCGTCAACTTGTGAGCGATCTTCCGGTGTATTTTCGAT
>CAYSGK010000324.1:0-1669 GCA_964430395.1 uncultured Methylophaga sp. | reverse complement strand
TACTGAGGCTCAATTTTTTTGCCTGATTTAATCGCTTTTCTGGTTTGGTCGTTTGCCTTCTTTTTTTGATGTTGCGACTTCTTGGCTTTCTTCTTATCAATTACGCCAATGCCGAGTAGTTGGTCTTGTAATGAGCCTGCCATTATTTCCTCTTTAAATTTCTAGATTCCCGCCAAAAACATGCGGGAATGACGTGGGTGGGGTGGGAATGATGGGGGTTATGACTTACCTTCTTGCCCAGAAAGTAAGCGCTGGATATTATCACGATGTCTAAATAGTAGCATCGCGGCCATTACCAAAATTATCCAGCGAGCATTGATACTATCAATTAACCATAGGCTATACAATGGACCTAAGGCTGCTGCAGTGATCGCCGACAATGACGAGATTCGAGTGATTAGAAAAACGGCTAGCCAACTTGCTAAGATTGCACCTGCTAACGGTAATGACAAGGCAAGAAAGCCTCCCAAAGCCGTTGCCACACCTTTGCCGCCTTTAAATTGAAAAAATACGGGGTACAAATGCCCTAAAAATGCCGCAAAAGCCGTGGCGGCAATCCAAGTCGTACTGAAACCTAATAACGTTGCAATAACAACAGGAATGATACCCTTAACTACGTCGAGTATTAATACCGTTGCTGCCAGCTTTTTACCTGCAATGCGTAATACATTAGTTGCCCCCGGGTTGCCAGAACCTTCGCTACGCGGATCAGGTAAGCCCGCTAGTTTGCATAAAATAATAGCGCTGGATAATGAGCCTATTAAATAAGCGCCAATGAGCACCAGTATTGGTAAAGTCAATGTTTCAAGCATGATATGATGCCATCCTAATGAGTGAGCATCTCCATTATAGGGATGTTAAACATAATTTTCATCTTTAGGCACCTATACTCAATGGACAAAATCTTTCTTAACGATCTAAAAATAGACACCATCATCGGTATATACGATTGGGAACGCGAAACACTACAAACTTTAGGCTTTGATTTAGAAATGGAGTGGGATATTCGCAAAGCGGCCTCAACTGATGATATTGCTGACACGCTTGATTATGGAGCTATTGCCGAAACAATTGTGACATTTGTTAAAGCTAGTCGTTATCAACTAATCGAAACACTAGCTGAGGATCTATCCACCTTATTGTTGAGTAAATATCCGATCCCTAAGCTTAAACTAACATTGAGTAAGCCGGTTGCTTTACATGGCAATAATCTCGCTAAAATTGTGATTGAACGCAGTAAATAATGAAGCAACAATCTGGCTTTTTAATTGGAATTGGCAGTAATATTGAGCCTCATGACAATCTTGTTGCAATTATTAATCAGCTGCTTGAGCATTTCTCACGAATTACGCTAAGCCGTGTACTGATGTTACCCCCCATCGGCATGAACAGTCAGCATGATTTTCTAAACGTGGTGGTATTTATTGAAACAGACATCACGAAAGAGAAACTCAAAGATATTTGCAATGCTATCGAAATTAATTTGGGTCGCGATCGCAGTGACCCTGTTCGTAAAACCAAAGATCGTACCGCTGATCTTGATATTTTGACCGCAGCTCAATTTCCCAAAGACAGTGAGTTAGCGGGTCATTCAATTACCGATGAATATTTTCTTTACCCTTTGCTTGATGAAATTACAGCCTATATTTCTGGCAAACATATCTCTCTA
>CAYSGK010000323.1:0-1677 GCA_964430395.1 uncultured Methylophaga sp. | reverse complement strand
TGTGAGTTGAATTATTATTATGATAAGGTTCAGCTACGGATTGAAGAATTCGACTTAGCATTTTCTCACACTGTGAAAATGATTCAATAGAACCCAATAATAATGTAAATTCATCGCCACCTTGGCGAGAAACGGTGTCTTCTTCACGAAGATTAGATGAAATGCGCCGGGCTACTTCAAGCAATATTTGGTCACCTACATTATGGCCAAAATTATCATTAATAGGTTTGAAATTATCCAAATCAAGAAAACAAATTGCCAGCAATGTATTTTTACGCTTGCTCAGTGCTGCAGCCTGATGAAAGCGATCCACAAATAATGCTCGGTTAGGTAATTTAGTTAAGGCATCATAATGTGCCATAAATTTGAGTGCGTCTTGCTGTTTTTTCTTTTCAGTAATGTCATTAACTAACATGAAACGATGTGTAGTCTTGTTATTCTCATCTGTTATCTGAGTGATGGTAACAGAAGCGAGTTTTTCTTCGCCATTTTTCATTTTATTCCAGACGGCACCTTGCCAGCGACCGGTACGTATAATCGATTGCCGTATATTTTCATAAAAGTCAGCTGTATATTTATGCTCTTGCGAACGGAATATTTGGGCAGGTTTGCCAATTATTTCCTCTGTTGAATAACCGGTATTTGTGCAAAAGGTTGGATTAACGTCAATAATTAGATCATTATCATCAACCAAGATAATGCCTTCATGACTATTATGGAACATATGAGAAAAAAGTATCAGCTTTTCTTCACTCTGCTTACGTTCTAGCTCGGCACTAGCTCTTACAGCAAGACTTTTTAATAATGAAGTTGTGTGCCAGTTTTCAGTCATTGGGTGAATATCTACTACGGATATCAAACCTATAGCATTGTTATTTGAATCTCTTAATGCAACACCGAGATAACTTTTAGCTTCCATTGAAACCAGCATCTGATCATCAGGGAAAACATGTTGAATATTGTCAGCATAAAATGCTATTCCAGTATCATTGAGGACTGTTTCACAGGGTGTTCCCACTAGTTCATAAGTAACATTTTCTACAAACTGTGTATGATTCCATAATGCCTGAGTTGTGGCTTGGGTGCCTTCAGGATTAATTTTAGCGATAAAGGCATAATGCATATCATGAGATAGCGCTAATTGACGAACAATTGTTTTAAGGATATTGCCTTTATCACTTTCAGCCAAGGCTTGCAATACAAGTTCACTACGTTTTCGTTCACTAATATCCATTACTGTACCAATCATCAATACGGAATTATGCTGTTGATCCCATTCAGTAACTTTACAAATAGTTTGTAGCCATAACCATCTTCCATCGGCTGTTTGCCGTCTATATACCATTGCAATACTTTCACCTGAATCGATGCCATGTTGGAAAATCATCATAGTTGTATCAAGATCATCTGGATGGAGATTATCTTTCCAAGTTTGAACGCTGAATTTTTGAGTTCTATCGGAGATGTTTAGCAAAGAATAATAGTCATCACTAACAATAATGTCTTCGGTTTGCACGTTTATCTCAACCCATGCTTGGTTGCTTGCCTTTAAAACACGCTCAAGTCGTTGCTGATTAGTTGATAATTCGATTGATTTTTGTTGTAACTTTCGTTCCAAGTCTTTTGATTTTTGATGTATATAGTGACTGGCAACAAAATATAATGGATAGGCAAAGA
>CAYSGK010000322.1:0-1729 GCA_964430395.1 uncultured Methylophaga sp. | reverse complement strand
CATAATGATTTAAAACAAATAAAATTTTTTGGCATATTTGGTGCTTAACTTTATCAAAATAAGATTAAAGTTGGAGCAAAAAATGCCGATAAACTTTGATTCCGCTCTAGGAATTCATGCTGATGCACTTCGTGTCCGTTCACAACGGGCAGAATTGTTGGCATCTAATTTAGCTAATACCGATACGCCAAATTACAAAGCGCGTGATATTGATTTTCAATCTGCAATGAAACTGGCAGCGAGTAATCAATCATCTGGCATGGCGAACACCAATCCTAAGCATTTCCAAACATCTACTGCTCAATTCAATTCACCTGCTGTGCAATATCGCACAGCCATACAAGACTCACTTGATGGCAATACTGTAGATGAGCAAATTGAACAAGCAGAATTCATGCAAAACTCAGTCCAATACCAAGCTAGCTTAAATTTCTTAGGTGCTCGGTTTAAAGGGTTGATGAGTGCGATTAGAGGAGAATAAGTCACATGTCTTTATTTAGTATTTTTGATATTGCAGGTAGTGGCATGAGTGCTCAGTCACTGAGATTGAATACAACGGCTAGTAATTTGGCTAATGCCGATAGTGTAAGTAGTAGCGTCGACCAGGTGTATCGAACACGAAGCCCTGTGTTTTCTGCCGTTCTGGATAATGCTCAACAAGGTTATAAACAAGGTAGCGTGCAAGTTAAAGGTATTATAGAAAGCCAAGCACCTGTTCGTCAGGAATATAATCCCAGTCATCCTTTAGCCAATGCAGAGGGTTATGTTTTTCATTCAAATGTTGATCCTATTGCCGAAATGGCCAATATGATGTCGGCATCACGAACATACCAAAATAACGTTGAGATTGCCAACACGTCTAAACAGTTATTACTAAGAACCTTACAGTTGGGTCAGTAATAGGAGAATATTATGGAGATCAGTGGAGTAGGCAATAATCCCTATGCATTTCTGAATACGGGTTCAACTCAGAAAACAGCAACTAAAGATCAAGGTGCATTGTTGTTAGATGATTATTTATCGTTAATGACTAAGCAATTGCAAAATCAAGATCCATTAAAACCAATGGATAGCGGTGCCTTTTTAGGGCAAATTGCATCCTTTGGTACGGTAAGTGGTATCGGTGATCTTAAAACATCATTTGATAGTTTTGCGAAAACGATGCAATCAGATCAGGCCTTACAAGGATCTGCATTAGTAGGTCATTCTGTATTAATTCCTTCATCTATTGGATCGATGACAGCCGATAACGGTTTGCAAGGAAGAATTAATGTCGCTGAACCAGTGACAGACTTAAAGGTGCAAATATTTACAGAAACAGGGGCGTTAGTGAGAACTATCGATATGGGGTCGGCATCAGGTGACACTTCATTTACATGGGACGGCTTTGATGATGCTGGTGCCGCTTTGATACCTGGTACATACCAATTTAAAGCAACAGGAACAGTAGCCGGAGAGAATACTACCTTTGCCACTGCCACTCTTGCAAAAGTAGAAAGTGTCTTAGTGGGTGGGGCAGGAAAAGGCTTAGTAATGAATTTAGCAGGAATTGGCGCCGTGCCATTTAGCGAAGCACAAGAAATTATTTAGGGGATAAAATATGTCTTTTAGTACAGCGATAACAGGTTTAAATGCAGCATCGGCAGATTTAAATATTAAATCAAATAATATTGCCAATGTAAATACAACGGGCTTTAAAGGTTCACGTGCTGAATTTGCAGATGTTTAT
>CAYSGK010000321.1:0-1733 GCA_964430395.1 uncultured Methylophaga sp. | reverse complement strand
GAATTATACTGGTAAGACCCGTGGCTCAGATAAATAATTCAGGTTCTTTCCTGGTGGTGGATTGGGCACTGGATTGGTAACGAGTAAGGATATCTTTAGTTTCTGGCCACAGATCTGTAGGGAAAAAGCGCTCAAAAGATGAATGCACTATTTCACTCGATGCATAACCTGTTATTTCTTCAGAAAAGTGGTTAAATGAGGTTATTAGGCATTCTTTATCCATTGTTATAATAACCATTTGAGCAGTATTTATTAGGCTTTGAACAAAATCACGTTCTTGCTGTAATTCTTCACTACGTTTACTTAATGTAATGGTGTGGTCTTTTATTGAATCGTATAGACTTTCTTGTTGAGAGGTTAATTCAAATGTTGATTTTTCTAATTGCGTCAACTCATCATTGATCCCTAAAAATCTAGGTTCGTGAGGAATTAACGATTTAGCTTCAGCATATTTTTGCTGGGCAATAAGAGGTAATGCTTCTGATATTGAAGCTAATCTAGACAAGGGTCTCGAGATAAACAAGAATAGGCTAATAGCTATTATCAGCATACTGAGAAGTGAAAACAGGAAATTACGATGTGTTGTATCAATTATTTCTTGGTACTGTGAAGAAATATTAGCCATGATAATGAATAAAATATTTTTGTCTTGTTGTGAATGAATAAGCTGAAATTCAATCGGAGATATATCTTCTTTTAAAAGCTGAATAGGATTATTACTTTCTCTTATTATCTGATCTGATTTGATAGCATAAGAAGAGTAGTTTTTTGCCAGCTTATCTAAGAAGGTTTTATTTATATCAAACGACGTTAAGGCATGAATTTCCATATTCCACTCAGGAATAAATCGATTAGCTCGTCGGCTGAGGCTATTTTGCCGTTTGCTAAGAATAGCAATATCGGCACCTGTCTTTTGAGTGAATTTTAATAATATGTCATTCACATCAGATGCAACGACTAACATGGAGCTAACACGCTTTTTAATGAGTATGGGGATCAGATTAAACTGGATGCACTTTAGCCCACATTGGATATAGCTTTGTGCTGTACCATTGTCAATGACTGTAGGGATAAGTTGTTTAATATTTGGGGGTAGTTCATCTCCCCATCCTGCTAGCTGATTACCGTTAGCATCTAAATATTGGGCATGGGATAGCTGCCAGTTGGTCTCAAGGGTCGTACGATTATTATTTAGTAGACGTGTTGTTGTGACTAAATATTGTCTAACAGATAAATTATTATCAGGAAGGAGCATGAGCGTTGCTAATTGTTGTAATTTAGTGCTAGAGTTTGTTATTTCATCGGTTAGATCTTGTTTGAATTGCTGTTGAATTTGATTACGAGAAAAATTTAAGTCTTGAACTGAATTCCAGTAAGTCAAAAGAAGAAAACCAGCATTAAACAGGAGCAAGAGTGCACCAAAAAAGAACGCTGCCTTCCACTTTACACTTAAGAAAAATCGATCATATAGACTCATAGATTATAAAGGCATGCCAATTTAGAAGGTTTTATAGTAATAATATGTTCACTTATAGCCTTAATCTACAAATTAGTCTATTGTACTATTGTACCTTTAATTACAAAACTTGATGGTAAGAGTGCTGAAGTAATTCACTTGGAATCTTTATCACAATGGAGATAGGTGGTGGAAAAATTATCCCTCCAGCTTCTATTATTGCCTTTTAAATATTGCCACCAAAAACCTAATCCAAGAGGGATCCATGATAGAAGTG
>CAYSGK010000320.1:0-1738 GCA_964430395.1 uncultured Methylophaga sp. | reverse complement strand
TTGTTCCATGCTTTTGGTTTGACTGTAACCGGTTTATTACCCATGATTGAGGGGATCCCCGCAATTTGCCATCCTGATCCGACAGATGTACTTAATATCGCTAAAGGGATCAGCAAATACCAAGCGACTATTTTCTGCGGTACATCGACATTTTTGCGTTTATTTAATAAAAATCGCCGTATTCATCCGCTAATGCTCGATTCATTACGCATAGTGATTGCCGGAGCCGAACGTTTAAATCCTGAAATACGTGATAGCTTTACTCTCAAGTTTGCTAAAACAATCTATGAAGGCTACGGCACCACTGAAACCACACCGGTAGCAACCGTTAATATACCTGATCGTCTTGCTGATGATTGGAGTGTGCAAGTTGGTACCAAACAAGGCACGGTTGGTTTGCCTTTACCTGGCAGCAGCGTACGAATTGTAGACCCAGCAACAATGGAATCCTTAGCCAATGGTGAAGATGGCTTAATCTTGATTGGCGGCACACAGGTGATGCAAGGTTATTTAAATGATGCTGATAAAACAGCCAATGTTATCACCGAAATTGATGGCCAGCGCTGGTATAAAACCGGCGATAAAGGCCATATCGATAAAGATGGATTTTTAGTGATTGTCGATCGCTATTCTCGTTTTGCCAAAATTGGCGGAGAGATGATTAGCCTCGGCGCAATTGAAGCCGCCATTAACCCATTATTGCCCGAAGATGTGGAAGTCTTAACCACGACTCTGCCTGATGATAAAAAAGGCGAAAAGGTGGTATTGCTTTATGCTGGTGATATTGACGAAGCCGACCTAAAAACCTGCATTTCAAACTCCGGCCTTAATAGTTTAATGGTGCCGGCATTATTGATCGCTGTGGATGCTATTCCTAAGTTAGGTAGCGGTAAAAGTGATTTTAATGCGGCCAAGAAAATAGCTGTGGAACAAAGTGCAAATTAACATCGGCTATAAATGGATCCTTCTTATGACCCTATTATCTTCTTCTCATAGCTATGCAAATGAATGTGTAGTTCTATTACACGGTTTAGCAAGAAGCCACCACTCTATGGCAAAACTGGAGAAAGCACTTGCCAAACAGGGTTATTCCACAATCAATAGGGCCTACCCTTCAACTAAATTTCCTATTGAAGAATTAGCAGAAGACACTATTCCTAAAGCACTGGCACATTGCTTTAATGCCGCAAAGGTGCATTTTGTAACACATTCGCTCGGCGGCATATTAGTTCGTCAATATTTGAACAAGCATACCATCAAAAATTTAGGGCGTGTTGTTATGTTAGGCCCACCTAATAAAGGCTCGAATATTGTCAATACTCTTCATTGGATTCCCGGTTATAAATTTATCAACGGTCCAGCAGGTATGCAGATTGGGGTAGAAGAAAGTAGCCTCCCAAATCAGCTTGGATCCGCAAATTTCGAACTCGGTGTGATAGCTGGAACCCGTACGGTAAACCCTCTATTATCACTTATGCTTGAAAAACCGAACGATGGCAAAGTCTCCGTCGAAAGTACTAAAATTGCAGGCATGACGGATCACATCGAACTTCCCGTAACGCATACTTTTATGATGAATAATAAGGCTGTGATATCTCAAGTAGTTTCTTTTTTACACACCGGTATCTTTAACCATTCTTAATAGTTAATGCCCGAAAAATCATCACTACCTTACCACTTGTTTATATACCCGTGACCATTCAATCTGTAGATTTCAGAGTTTAGCACAAGCGTCAGA
>CAYSGK010000319.1:0-1748 GCA_964430395.1 uncultured Methylophaga sp. | reverse complement strand
CTTAAAATCCCTCGGCTTCACGGCCGTGCCGGTTCGATTCCGGCCCTAGGTACCAAAATATAGAGCCTCAACACTTCGGTGTTGGGGCTTTTATATCAAACAAGACCACATAAAGGCTGCGTGGCAGAGTGGTTATGCAGCGGACTGCAACTCCGTAAACGCCGGTTCGATTCCGACCGCAGCCTCCATTTCTTTTCAATTTAAAATCCAACACGTCTTCTGTGCGTATTCGGTTTTTCATTTGGGATGATAACTATGCGCCCTCAATCAAATGGCCTTATCCTCGCTATTACCGCCTATACCATTTGGGGCTTTTTCCCATTATATTTCAGCCATTTGAATTCTGTATCCCCTGTTGAAGTGCTTGCTCAGCGTATTATTTGGTCTCTTGCTGCCACCTTATCTGTTGGTTTACTTTTGGGTTATAGAAAGCAACTCATCTGTGCATTACATGACAAAAAGCGCATGGCATGGCTAGCTTTATCTGCAATTTTAATTAGCATTAACTGGTTAGTATATATTTGGGCAGTGAGCCAACATCGTGTTATTGAAACCAGCCTAGGTTACTTTATTTCACCTGTTGTTAGTTTGATTTTAGCTAGGCTGTTCTTTAAAGAATGCTTGCACCCTCTACAGGTTTGGGCTGGCATAATTGCAGCGATTGCAATTTTCTGGGAACTGCTCAGTCTTGGTCAGCTACCTTGGGTAAGCATTATCTTGGCTTTCGCTTTTGCTTTGTATGGTGTTGTTCGTAAACATTGTTCGATAGATGGCATTAGCGGTATGACGATTGAAACAATGTGGCTCTTCCCCTTCGCGTTAATTTGGATTGGCTGGCAAGCATCACAACCATCAAGTTTGCTTAGTTTTGGTAGCGATCTATCAATAACACTTCTTTTGATCGGTGTCGGCTTTCTTTCCGCTCTGCCTTTAGTGCTATTTGCTATGGCAACAAGACGAATCGACTTATCGATTGTGGGCTTTATTATGTATATCAACCCATGCATGCAATTTTTAATCGGCGTGTTTGTGCTTAAGGAATTCTACCCACCTGAAAGGCTAATCACGTTTGCTTTAATTTGGTTTGCATTAGTACTTTTTACAGTAGGAATTTTAAAGCGATCTCGATCACCAAGGACTCAAGTTGATTAGTCTTTATCGCGTTAATGGTAAATCTAAGTTCCAACATTGCTCAGCTGCTTTACTTATTGCAGACTACATTGCGAATCCACATGATATTCCCACTATGATTTGTCGCACCGTAACGAAGTTTTATGCCCGATTTATGAAGTATTTCTTATGGGGAAATAACCGCTTACTAGTTTGGTCTGTTTCTTAGGCTTGTAATAATCGACTTTTAACTTTGAGCGATAAAGCCGTCCTTAATCATCATCTGCGTAGCTTTTTTTGGATCTTGTTCATCCATAGCTATGCGCAAATAATAAGGGAGAAGTGTTGGCCGCATTGTTAGTTCAATAACATCACTTTCCGTCAGTCGTGTAATAACTGACTCAACTGTTTCTATTAAATTTTCGGGAGCGCCTTCGGAATATTGCGATGTCAGATGCTGTATCAGTTGATTGATAGTGTGTTGACCATCAGCAAGCAAAACGATTGTTGCCATCCAAGAATCAAGCGGTGTAAGTGCATTATTTTGTTTCACATCAACAATCGCAATATCATCTCCATCTACCCTATAGACCGTATTGCGTTTAAAAAAATAAGAATGTTCCAAAAGCCTTAACCCC
>CAYSGK010000318.1:0-1758 GCA_964430395.1 uncultured Methylophaga sp. | reverse complement strand
GCAAAAAACAGGGGGGGTGGGATGTATAAATAAGAAGAATTGGGTTAATTAGTCAGGTTTTCAAGACTCATTCGCCATAAAGACGACGATATAAGCCATCTTTTTGTAATAGATCATCATGTTTGCCTTGTTCGATGATGTGCCCGTCTTCAAATACGAAGATATGATCGGCTTGGCGCACAGCACTTAAGCGGTGGGCGATGATTAGGGTTGTACGGTCTTTTAGAAATGCGCTCAGTGCTTGATGAAGATTTTTTTCTGTCTCGGTATCAAGTGATGAGGTGGCCTCATCTAAAATTACCACTTTAGGATTGTTTAAAATCATGCGTGCAATAGCCAAACGTTGACGTTGCCCACCTGATAATCGAACGCCTTGTTTGCCGACAATGGTATCTAAGCCATCATCTAAATCTTCGATGGTCGTTTTGAGTTGTGCAATCTCTAGCGCATTCCATAACTTGTCATCATCTATGTTTTTCCCAAGCGTTAAGTTCATGCGAACACTATCGTTGAACAGTGCGGGGTGTTGCAATACGGTGGCTACATTTTCGCGCACTACGTCTAAGCCAATGCGAGTTACTGGCTCATCATTAAAATAAAGTGTGCCTTTTTGTGGTTGATAAAGCCCTAGTAGAACTTGTACAAAAGTCGATTTTCCACCACCACTTGCGCCAACTAAGGCAATTTTTTGCCCTGCTGGAATGCTGAGGCTAACCTCTTTTAAAACGGGGCGTTTGTCGCCATAGGCAAAGGTGATGTTTTCTGCTCGCACGCTTACGGTGTGCTTATCTATAAAGGGGTTTACTTCATGTGGGTAGTTTGGTTCTGCTTTTAAGTCAGCTAGTGTATTGATGCGAGCAAGTGCGGCTTTTGCGCCAAACCATGCATAATTTATATTTAATACATCTTGTACTGGATTCATTAAAAACCAGAGATAACCAAACACAGCAAACATTTGACCTATGCTTAAATCTGATAATACGACTGTGACCATCGCAATCGCACGGAAAATATCAAAGCCTGTTAGGAATACTAAAAATGAAAGACGACTAGCCGCATCACTCTTCCATGAGAACTGTGCAGAATGATCGCGCACTTGTTTGGCTTGATTTGATAAGCGTGAGAAAAAGAATCGTTCACGATTGCTGGCGCGTATCTGCTGGATTCCATCTAAGGTTTCGGTAAGTGATTGTTGAAAATTACTAAATGCGCTGTTTTCGTTCTTTTTGAGCTCTTTAATATATTTGCCCATTTTTATTGTGACAAATACAACCAGAGGATTAAGAAATATAATGATGAGTGCGAGCTTCCAGTGCAGCCAAAATAGCACGGTGATAATGCCAATGATAAGTAGTATGGCGACAATAAACTTACTGACCGTTTCGGCAATAAACTTATCAATGGTTTCTACATCAACTACAAAATGAGAGCTAATTGTGCCACTGCCTAGCGTTTCATATTCGGACATCGAAATAGAATTAACACGAGCCAGCAAATCTTTACGAATATTGTAAGTAATATCTTTGGCAATCAATGTGAAAACACGCGCCTGAAGTACTAATAAAGCTAAGCCTCCAACACGCAATAACAAAGTAAGAATAGTAAAGAAAATGATGTAAGCAGTTGGCTTTTGCCAGTCTTGGGGTAAGAATGTATTAACCGTTGCCAGCAAGGTTCCTGGTTTGTTTAATAAAACTTCATCAACCAATACGGGCATTAGCAAGGGTATAGGAACAAGAAGTAAGGTAGCAACTATCG
>CAYSGK010000317.1:0-1767 GCA_964430395.1 uncultured Methylophaga sp. | reverse complement strand
TAACAGAAATGCCCAAACTCTTTGTGAAACACGGTGCTACAGGCATTTATTTTCGGGTATTACAAGCGGGTACTATTGATATCAATAGTCAAATTTCAATACTTTTTCGACATCCCAAACAATTAACCGTCCACAGCCTTTTTAATGCTTATTTTGACAAAGATTATATTGGTTCAGACAAAATCATGGCGCTTGCAGAAACCATTCCTCAGCTTTCAAATGAATGGCGAAACAAAATTCTCACTAGACATTAATAATCCATTACTAAACGTATCTGCGTTCCTCGTTCACTAGAGGATATAATTAAATCCGCCCCTATTTGTTCAGTCCGATAACGAATATTATTAAGGCCCCTGCTATTTGAATTCGGCAAGTCTTGCTGTTTAAAGCCTTTGCCATAATCAATAACATCAATAAAAATTTTCTGGGTTTCTTCTAACACGCCCGTTGCCAGTTTCATTTTCTTTGAATCAGAATGCTTAATACTATTAGTGATTGCCTCTTGCACAATACGCATAATATGCAAGCTACGGCTGGGGCTCATGTTTTCTAAAACAGGTAATTCTGTCACCGCCCACTCCAGATCAATATTTGCCGCCTCGATCTGATCAATCAGTCGCAACCTCATCATTCCCAACAATGTTGATAAATCGCTGAGCACAGGATCAAGTGAATCAATTACAAACCGTAAATCCGTTAAACTATTTTGCACCTTCTCTCTAACTTTTACAAAGACCGTGCCTTTCTTTTCTTGAAGCAGGCCAATAATTGCAATCAGTTGACCACCAATACCATCATGAATATCTCGCATAATTCGTTCACGTTCAGTTGAAAGAAGCTGTTGCTTCTCCAGCTCTTGTACTTGTTCATATTGTAATTGCAATGCATGTTGCTTCTCTTTAACGCGTTGCTCTAATGTGGCGGCAAGATCTTCTGCCTCATTAATAGCCTGCACAAAGCGTTTGACTAAAAACCAGCTAAATAACAGCACAGCCACTATTAGGCCATAGTGCATTATCATGCCTTCGCGCTGATCTATTTGATGATTTATGACTAAAATATCGTGTAAGCCAAAAACCAAAATAGGGACACCAGCAAACAACATTAAATACACATCTTGATCTGCTTCTTTTAGATAAACATTGACCAAAAACAGCACGGCGTAACAACCAAAAATCAGTATAAACACATCCCATACTTTATAACCAATATGAAGAACACTCGCCACGTCAGGCAAAAAGAATATCGCTAAACCTAAAGTAGCAAAAACCAATAATATCTTTTCAAGCTGATTATTTTTATAGCCTGCATAACGGTGATTAAACAAAATCATAGCCACAACAGTCCAGCCTAATGTGCTCATATTCATCGCTTCCCATGATCTAGCAGAAATAGGAATGTTTGAAATCAGCAAGTTTAAATTATGGCTTGCCCAAAAAATTAATGCTAAAGAAAAAATGCCATAGACAGTGTCTTGAGGGCGTGCAACCCAAAATGAAAAAACTATCAAACTCATGATAAACATAGAAATTGTCACCCATCTAACCAAATCAACACGGACAAAATACTTCCAAGAATAACTGGATTCGAGTTGTTCGATTGGAGCAATATAAAACTGATCTAATAAACCTTGTTCCCAAAATTCCGCTTTCACTCGAATGGCAATTTGGTTTTGTCCATACTGTAATAATTTGGGCGAAAAATTAAAGAGTAACGGTTCATTCTGATGACGAGATACAGGATCGCCAAACGACCCACCTTGACCTA
>CAYSGK010000316.1:0-1786 GCA_964430395.1 uncultured Methylophaga sp. | reverse complement strand
GTCTAATTTGATTAGGAGAGACATACACATCATCTGGCCCTGCAACATAAGAATCTTCCGGAGAGCGTAAAAAACCAAATCCATCTGGCAACAACTCCAACACACCACTAGCAGTAATATCATCACCTGCCTTCGCATGCGCCTTCACAATTGTAAAAATAAGCTCTTGTTTTTTATTCCGAGCTAAACCTTCTAACTTCATCTCAACCGCCATTTCCATCAATTGAGCGGCTGTCAGCTTCTTAAGTTCTTTTAAATGCATGTATATCCTGGGGAGTTTTAGTCAATATTCGAATGTCAATAAATTAGGCGCACAGAAGGCGCTAAAGGAAGTTTTTAAATAAATATGGGGGTATACTAGTGACGTTTTTAGTGCCTGCTACAATAACAAAGACAAAACATATAGTCCAGATAAATATTCCGATTTATTACGAATTAAATTATGAGTGGTGTAGAAGCAACATATTGACTGGACTTCCCAGCATTCACTAGACAGTCTGTCATTCCGAAAAATACGCTTCCTCAAATTTAGCAGGCGACACACCGCCTGTATGTGAGTGACGCTTTTTTGTATTATAAAACATTTCTATAAAATTAAATATCTCAGCTTTCGCATCATGACGAGTTGAGTATATCTTCTTCCGAACAATTCTTTTTTTGATGGTAGCAAAAAAGCTTTCAGCAACGGCATTGTCATAGCAATTTCCACGGCGGCTCATTGAGGGTATTAGCTTGTGTTCTTTCAAAAATGCTAAGTAATCAGCGCTACCGTATTGGCTGCCTTGATCGCTATGTACCATCACTTCAGATTTAGGTTGGCGTTGAACTACGGCCATTAATAATGCTCTTATCACTAAATGCTTATCCATACATTTATCCATTGACCAACCTACAATCCGTCTGGAAAATAAATCCATCACTGTTGCGACATATAAAAAACCTTCATACGTTCGAATATACGTAATATCACTTACCCAAACCTGATTAGGCGCGGGGGGATTAAATTGACGAGATAATAAGTTATCCGCCACCTTGGAAGGTTTGCCGCCAGTGATATATCGTTGTTTATAGCCAATTTGGGCTTTTAAATTATTCTGACGCATGATCTTTGCGACACGGTGAACACTGCACAGCTCACCTGCTTCACGTAAGTCTTGATGGATCCAGGGGCTGCCATAAGTGGCACCACTGGCAATATAAAACGCTTTGATGAGCTTAAGTAATCGTTGATCTTCAATGGCTCTGTCGCTCATGGGCCTTTTTAACCAAGCATAAAATCCACTACGATGTAATTTAAAGACTCGGCACATGGCAATAACTGAAAACTCGTTGCGATGCTCGCGAATGAAACCGTACTTTACGCTGGGTTGCTGGCAAAGTACCTTGCGGCCTTTTTTAGAATGTCTCGCTCCTCCTTCACGCGTTTAAGCTCAGCTTCAAGCTTGGCAATTTTTAATCGTTCATCAGATGATTGAACTCGTTTTGGCTCATCTGATAACTGGCTACGCCAGTGATATAAAGTTTTGGTACTGATCCCTAACCGCTCTGACACCTCATAAACTGAATAACCACGCTCAGTTACTTGCTTGACAGCCTCAATTTTGAATTCTTGGCTATAACGTTTTCCTGTGCTCATAAACACCTCTAGTTGTAGTTACATTGTAACTGTTAAAAGTGTCTAGTAAAAGCTGGGAAGTCCAGGTCAATAATGGGGCATTGCATAGCTTAATGATTACTCAAATGTCATTGATATCAAGCCAACCCCAACAACCCGAGAACCTTTTGA
>CAYSGK010000315.1:0-1805 GCA_964430395.1 uncultured Methylophaga sp. | reverse complement strand
ACGGGTATATACCCGGGGTAATGTTAAGACATAATTAAGCCGTAAATGACTAAACAAATCCACGATACAGCGAAACTAAAGATAATCGCAGTAAAATGATGAATGATCCAATTTTCTAGCTTTTCCATAATAAGCTTCCCAAAATAAATTTAGGGAGCAATGATGCTGTAATTTCTTGATTAGGTCATTGATCTGGATCAAAAGATGGTTTGATCTGTTTTTTATACGAATTACAGGCATAAAAAAACCAGCAAAAAAGCTGGTTTCATATAAATTATTTCGGTGCTGATTATTGATTAAAAAGGCCGTAAGCAATCAGTGCGAACCAAGAAGCTGCAAATGCAAAAATAAACCCCGGGAATTTTTCTACAATAAACGTTTCTAATTTTTCCATAATAATTTCTCTTTCAGTAATTTGAGATAGGTGAAATATACCAGTTATTAGGCATTTTAGCGAATTTTTCGCATAAATACCGCAGAAAGCAAATAGCCTGATATGATCTCATTTATGAAAGCAACCGAAAATTTAGAATTTGATGCACAGCATATTTGGCATCCATACAGTAGTGTTACTCATCCACCTATTATCCATGAAGTTGTTTCGGCTGAAGGAGTGTGCTTAACCTTAGCGGATGGGCGCACCATAATTGATGGTATGTCATCGTGGTGGTCAACGATTCATGGCTATAATCACCCACGGTTAAATCAAGCGGCAAAACAGCAAATCGATAGCCTGTCGCATGTTATGTTTGGCGGTTTGACTCACCAACCGGCCATAGATTTAGCACGCAAGTTAATTGATATTACCGCCGAGCCATTACAAAAAGTCTTTTTTGCAGATTCGGGCTCGATTGCGGTTGAAGTAGCCATTAAAATGGCCATTCAATATTGGTTCGCACAAAGACAAATAAAAAAGCAACGCTTATTAACATTTAGAAATGGCTATCATGGTGATACCTTTGGTGCCATGGCCGTGAGTGATCCTGAAAATGGTATGCATAATATGTTTGAGTCTGTCTTAGCCAAACATTTGTTTGCACCTGCACCGAGCTGCGTGAATAATGAAGACTGGCAAGAGAGTGATATTGCAGAGTTTCGTCAATTAATCAGCGAGCATCACGGTGAAATAGCCGCCGTAATTGTGGAGCCTTTAGTACAAGGTGCGGGGGGCATGCGTTTCTATTGCCCTGAATATTTACGCCAAATCCGAGCATTATGCGACCAATATGATGTGTTATTAATTTTAGATGAAATCGCCACTAATTTTGGGCGAACAGGCACTTTATTTGCTTATCAACAAGCGGATATTTGTCCCGATATTTTATGTTTGGGCAAGGCTTTAACTGGCGGTTATATGACGCTAGCAGCAACATTGTGTACAGATAAAATAGCACAAGGCATTGCCGCAGATGGCAACGGTGTATTAATGCATGGGCCGACTTTTATGGCGAACCCATTAGCCTGCCGTGTGGCTTGTGAAAGTATTGATGTGCTACTAGAGTCAGACTGGCAACAAAAGGTTAAGAAGATTGAACAGCAACTTATTGCAGAACTTATGCCTTATCAATCTATGGGTTTAGTGAAAGAGGTTAGGGTAAAAGGCGCGATTGGTGTGGTGGAATTGCACCAGCCACTAGATGAAAAAATGGAATGGTTGCCTAAATTTATTGTTGACCAAGGCGTGTGGATCAGACCGTTTCGAAACCTGATTTATATAATGCCGCCTTTTATTATTCAGACTGATGATTTAAGTTGTTTGACAGTGGCAATTGGAGTGATACTTGAGCAGTTATCGAAAAAATAAA
>CAYSGK010000314.1:0-1825 GCA_964430395.1 uncultured Methylophaga sp. | reverse complement strand
CCTGTTACGCCATACTTCGTTATTGCATCAAACATTTGAGGGAATAATGAAACAACACCTAGCTTCATTTGAAACCACTTAGCGTATTCATCTTTTACCCCATAACTGCGTTATTTTCGTACTCAAATGGTCACATATTTCAATATGCTCACATTCTCCGTGCGAAAATGCCTTGTTCTGAGGAAAAATCTAAACACGCTTAAGCAGTTTCGACTTACCTCAATAATCTAATTCCCAATCAACTCTAATAATCTTATTATCCAAATCAACTGAATCAACAATCTCATCCATTACAAAAGGAATCAAACGTTGCGTTTTTTGTTCTTTATCTTCAACCTGCAATACATCATGTGCGCCGGTTTCAAGCAAGCTATCGACAACACCTAATGGTTCATCTTGCCTATTCACCACTGCCATACCGATCAACTGTGACCAATAATAGTCATTATTGCCCGCAGGTTTTAACTGTTGCTTAGTAATCGCCAGTTCGTTACCGATTAAAGGCAGAACTTGGTCAGGATCCGTTACATTTTCAAGGCTTAATACAATGCCTTTTCCTTGAACGCGACCTGTCATTACTTTTACTTCTATCCACTCGCCACGTTGTGACATATATAACGGTGAATAATTTAAAATGTTTTTGCGAGGGTCAGTGAATGAAAATATCTTCATCCAACCTTTCACGCCAAAGACCCCAGATATTTTCCCTACTGGAATAAATTCCTCGGAAGTACTCATACTGAAATTTTTCTTCTTATTTAAGCTGCTTTCGCTTGCTTAACAAGTTTCGCTACGCGTTCAGAAGTTTGTGCACCTTGATCAACCCAGTGCGCAACACGATCTAAATCTAAACGTAATGTTTCTTCTTGGCCTTTAGCTAAAGGATTGAAAAAACCAATACGTTCGATGCAACGACCATCACGTTTGTTACGTGAATCTGCTACTACTACTGTGTAATAAGGGCGCTTTTTAGAACCGCCACGAGATAATCTAATTGTTACCATATTCCTGCCTGTAAAAAACTGGATCGAAAAACAGATATATTCTACGCAAGTATTTAGTGTTTGGGAAGTTTAAATTAACTTCGACAATTTAATTAAACTCAAATTCTAGCTAAACACCTACAAACCCGCTATCATCAAGCTTTAAAATAGCAACATGAACAAGGAGAGTCCAGCTTGCCTCATAATATTATATCTAGACATAAACTATTTAAAATCGCCTTGATTTTAACTTTTCTTCTCGTTAGTTCATCTATCGCACTTTATTATCTAGTATTTCACTCTGGCTATCTTGATAGTCGCCCCCACTATACAGAACCACAACGAATGGACTCTATCCGGAAATCTCCATTGTTAACCCTTTTGATTAATGAAGATTTCTCAAGCTTAAATAACTATATCGAGCAACTTGTCCGGCTATCGCCTCTAGAGAATAAAGATGATGCCTTAAATAATGTAATGGCTGAATTCTATCGATACGATCGAGGATTAGATAAGTTCTTTGACAGCTGGGCTAAGGAATATAGTAATAATGCATATCCTTTCATAGCGAAAGCAGCTTATCATTTCCACATTGGTAGAATAATTAGGAAAACATCACTCTTTAGATCCAGAAATCCTATTCGCACTTTTTTACTAACCAGCCATTACAAACAAGTCTTAGAAAATGCATCTATTGCAATTGAACTCATGCCTAAATCGCTAGTCCCTCGCTTGCAAGCATTGGCTGGTGCATCTGTACTTGGCCTGAACGCCCAGCGCGATAACATTTTTGCTAATGCTATTTTAATCAAACCAGAAAGTGAGCAGCTAAGGTGGAGATA
>CAYSGK010000313.1:0-1833 GCA_964430395.1 uncultured Methylophaga sp. | reverse complement strand
TGTTACAGATATTGGTTTAACGGCCACACCCGTTGTCTATTTTGCGCTAACACATCTTAATATCAGTAATTCTGTGATGATTACAGGTAGTCATAATCCGCCTGACCACAACGGCATCAAAATAGTGTATGAAGAAACACCGATTACAGCATTGGTTATCGAAACTTTATATTTTGATATTGTGCGTGATGACTTTGAGACTAGTGCCCAAGGGAAATATACAAAAATAGAGAATATCAACGCAGCTTACCAAAGTGCTATTATTGAAAATATCAAGCTACAACGCCCTTTACGCATAGCGGTTGATGCCAGCAATGGCGCAACCTCTCTATTTGCAGAAAATCTATTTAGCCAATTAGGTTGTGAGGTGCATCCGCTTTATTGTGAATTGGATGGCACATTTCCCAATCATTCACCCGACCCAACCGTTCCTGAAAACCTCAAAGATTTAATCGCGCTCGTCAAAAAAGAAAAGCTCGATATTGGCATCGCTTTTGATGGCGATGGCGACCGCATGATTGCCGTAGATAATAACGGTAAATTACTATGGCCCGACCGCATCATGATTCTACTCGCGCAAGATGTGTTAAAAACCCAACCCAGCGCGCGCATTGTATTTGATGTTAAGTGTAGCTTTTTATTGCCAAAGGCGATCAATGAAGCAGGCGGGCAAGCTTCTATGTGCGTGAGTGGTCACTCAATTTTAAAGATGCAAATGAAACGTCTCAACGCCAGTATGGGCGGTGAATTTAGCGGTCATATCGTGATGCCAGACCGTTGGAATAACTTTGATGATGGCCCTTATGTAGCGGCTCGTTTACTCGAACTTTTATCACAATCGCAACAATCCAGCAGTGAAGTCTTTAAGCAAATACCTGATAGCGTTTCAACACCTGAATATAAGTTACACGTGAAAACAGCCGATGAAGCCACAGATATGGTAGAAGACTTTATAAAAAATGCCGACTTCTCAGGGGCTAACTTAACCTTAATAGATGGTTTACGCGTTGATTATGATGATGGCTGGGGCTTGGTGCGATCATCTAATACCTCTTCCTGCTTAGGGTTTAGGTTTGAAGCAACCAGCGAAACGCGCCTTGAAGAAATTAAAGAACAATTTCGATCAGTCTTTAAAACATTTGCTAAACTAGAACTCCCTTTTTAGTATTAGCCTTAGCCTAGTACTTAAATAAATAAACAAATAACTCAAAGAGTTAAATAAATATGCCAGATTCAGATGCAAAACAAATAGCCCATATTTTAACCGAAGCCCTACCTTACATTCAGCGCTATTCGGGTAAAACCATTGTGATCAAATACGGCGGAAACGCCATGACCGATGAAAAACTCAAAAAGAGTTTTGCACGTGACATCGTGTTACTAAAACAAGTCGGCATCAACCCTGTCATTATTCACGGTGGTGGGCCACAAATTGGCAAACTACTCGAACAAGTTGGTAAAGAAAGCCATTTTATAGAAGGAATGCGCGTAACCGATACCGAAACAATGGACGTTGTGCAAATGGTATTAGGCGGTTTAGTCAACAAACAAATCGTCAGCGACATTAACCAAGCAGGCGGGAAAGCCGTGGGTTTAACAGGCAAAGATGGAAACTTAATCGTTGCCGAAAAGCTAAAACTCAAAGGCAAACAAATCGACAATCAGCCACCTGAAATTATTGATCTTGGACACGTAGGATCCATCAAAAAGATTAACGCGGGTATCGTAAAACTGCTTGATAGTGAAAAATACATCCCTGTTATTGCGCCCGTAGGCGTGGGTGAAGATGGTGCATCTTATAATATCAATGCCGACGTTGTAGCTGGTGAAATG
>CAYSGK010000312.1:0-1841 GCA_964430395.1 uncultured Methylophaga sp. | reverse complement strand
ATTGAAAAACCAGAAACACGCTCTGCACTTATTGGATTTCGTGTTGTTAGGGAAAGGTAGGTAATTAATCGAGTAAATAAAAAGCGTGGTAGATACTATGGCATTCTGACCCCTTTGATTTTTGTTATTTGTTCTTTGTATTTGTTTTATTGGCACAATAATGTCCATTAATTGTCAATTAATCGTATATTTACTACAATAGTGTCTTTTAATTCTTTGATATATTTATGCCTCTATTTTCACTACTTACACCTAACGACATTCAACAACAGTTAGCTCAAACGGTTCGTGCCAAACGTAAGCAACTTAAACTATCACGTCAGGCTTTGGCTGAACGTAGCACTGTCCCTGCATCTACTATTAAAAAATTTGAAACCACGGCGCAAATATCATTACGCCAATTTATTCTGCTCTGGCAATCGGTTGATACTTTAGAGAGCTTGGCTGAGCTGTGTAAAGAGTCTCAGGCTATTCCAAGTTCTATTGATGAGGTACTAAAAGGGTGACTGCTTTCATCGCCATTAATAAACTCGATGTTCACCGTCGTTTGAGTAACGGTAGCGAGGTTTTGGTCGGGCAAATGGCCCAAAACAAACAGGGTGTTTACTTTCAGTATGATAACGGCTATTTAAGCAATTATCATAGTTTGTCGCCTTTTACTTTAGACTTTTCAAACAAGTTGAGCCAAGCACCAAAACAGCCTCATCTCGGTTTGCAGGGTGTGTTTGCAGATTCCTTACCTGATGGCTGGGGCTTGTTATTAATGGATCGGGTTTTTCGTCAGCAGGGTATTCAACCGCAACAAATTACAGCAATGGATAGGCTTGCCTATATTGGTGATTCTGGCATTGGTGCTTTATCGTATCGACCTGTGCTTGATTGGAAAGACTCCAGCAATGATCAGTGGATTGATCTTGCGTTGTTAGGTGAACAGGCGACTCAACTATTTGATGGTGAAGCCAATGAGGTGCTGCTTGCCTTGGCAAATGCGGGTGGTTCGGGTGGTGCAAGGCCAAAAGCGTTAATCTATATGGATTCTGCTGATAGATTTCAACAGAACCGTCAAATATCAACATTGCCACAAGATCACTTACAACCATGGTTAATCAAATTTACCTCACAACATTTATTACTGGGGCATGATGAGGGCTTGTGTGAAGCAGCTTATCTTTCCATGGCGAAAAATGTGGGGATTGAAGTACCCGAGTGGCGGATTTTTGATGCTCCAGTTGATGCGCCAGAACGTGTGCAAGCAAAAGCATGGCTTGCTATGAAACGTTTCGACTGTTCTACGGATAACGATAAGAAAATACAGGGTCGTTACCACACACATACCCTCTGTGGTTTACTCGATGCTGATTTTCGCCAGCCTTCTATGGATTATGAAGACTTAATCAAAGCCAGTCAGGTGCTATGCAAAAGCCCAGCCGTGGGGCAGCAACAATTCACCCGCGCTATGTTTAATTTGTTCGCGGCGAATCAGGATGATCACACAAAAAACTGGTCATTCTTACAAGATGATAATGGTCAGTGGCGCTTAGCCCCATTTTATGATGTTACCTTTAGCCCAACTCCGCACAACCAACATACTATGTCTTACGCGGGTTATGGGCAAGAACCGACAGTTAAGGCTATTAAACAACTTGCGGCACAAGCCAACTATTCATGGAAAGATGCTCAGAATGAGATTACTAAAGTGCTTGAATCACTTTCAAAGTGGGGAAAAACCGCTAAAGATTTAGGTGTCACACCTGAAGTGATTAAATCAGTTTCAAAACAACTTGATAAAACCTATCAACAGAATAAGAAGCTATGTGTATTTTGAGCTTTGAAGATAATCA
>CAYSGK010000311.1:0-1852 GCA_964430395.1 uncultured Methylophaga sp. | reverse complement strand
CTTCTATGCCGACAGATCCAGACCCAGCCCCTATATCCCAAACGATGCTATTAGCGGTTAATTGCAATCTAGCCAAGGACACGGCACGCACTTCACGTTTAGTAATTAAGCCTTTATCCGGCTTGCGCTGTTTAAAAGCATGGTCAGCATAACCAAAAAGTAATTCACCTGATTTTTCTTGTACTCGGCATAGAATCACAACATCATTACCCGTAAATTCCTGCTCAGCTAACGCTGCAATACTTAATCCTTGAAATAATTTTTCATCAGTACAAAGCAAATCTTCAGCAACAACCATGTTAAATAAGTTAGCCATATTTTCTATCATGAGCATACGCGCAATACGCGCTGGATTATTCTCAGGGCCGGTTAATATTGCCAGCTTATCATGCTGATTAATAGTTTGTAATAAGACATAAAGACCATGCTCAGCACCTGCTCCTCTATACCATTCACCCGCATCTTTGCTGTGTACAGAACAAATTTTAGCATCTTGCCAAGCCATGCCCATACGCGAAAAAGCCAATTGAATAGAGGAAACATTAGGCATAATCTCCAGTTTGTCTACGCCTAATTTCTTCACTAAAAAGCTAGCAATACCATGACATAAAGGGTCACCTGTTGCTAAAACAACGACCTTTTTTTGTGTCACTAATGCCGCCTCAACCCACTTCGGCACTAGGCTTAAGTTTCCGGTTAAATCTTTACATTCTGCCTGTGCAATCGTTGCAGCAAATAAATTTAAAACTCGACTAGCGGCAATCACCACTTCAGCTTCTTGTAAGCGAGTAAGAGCGGTAGCTGATAAACCCGAGCCCCCGTTATCCAACACTCCAATAATTTGACAACGCTCACTCATAATTCACCAATTTATTTCCGTCAAAATCACACATTAAAATCTGATACCTGAAACGCTTAGGATAACGCGCCTCCAATGTCGCCACGACACGCGCACACAAAGCCTGATAAAAAGCCTCACCTAAGCCTAATTCCTCCATGCATTCACCGGCAAAACGTGCCATTTTATTATCACTGATAGTCATACAAACAGAATCATCAGCACCGACACTAGCCGCCAATTCCGCTAATAATTGTGTATTCACCGCATTTCGTCGAGCATGCGTAATAATTTCTCCTTGTGCAATTTTAGTCAGTTTACCAATCATGCCACCAATAATAATCCGCTCTATACCCACTTGGTCAGCACTGTCCAAAGCGGGGCCTAAAAAATCCCCCATTTGCACAAAACAAGCAGGATCTAAATCAGACAATTCACGCATAGTAAACTTCTCAGTACGTCCACCTGTCGTTAATACAACCGCTGTTTGCCCTTGATTAGCCGCCACCTCAATGCCCTGTACCACACTCGCACGAAAGGCTGCCGTTGAATAAGGATGCACAATACCGGTTGTTCCTAGAATGGAAATACCATTAATAATGCCTAAGCGATCATTTAAGGTTTTTTTTGCCATAGCTTGCCCACCCGGGACTGAAACGGTGACTTCTAAACCTTGCGTTTGTAGTAATTCACCGGCTACCTCACGAATATTTTCCTCTATATTTTTCCTAGGTATTGGGTTAATTGCAGGACCACCCACTTCAAGACCTAAGCCACGCATCGTAATCCTACCAACACCTTCTCCCCCTTTTAATAACACTTGATTAGCGGCATCGGGCAATAGATGAACATTAACGGTTAAGTGCGCTTTATCCGTACAATCAGGATCATCCCCTGCATCTTTGATGATCACCGCGTGTGCTAAGCTGTCAGTTACGGAACTTTCATGTACTGCAAACATCACTCGCTGACCATTAGGTAATAAGGTTTCAATGTTTGTAGGTACTTCTCCAG
>CAYSGK010000310.1:0-1852 GCA_964430395.1 uncultured Methylophaga sp. | reverse complement strand
ATTGATATTTGCCCAACACAGGCTATTGTTGCGCCTTATCAAGTGGATGCTAGACGCTGCATTTCTTATTTAACGATTGAATTGCAGGGCGCGATTCCAGTGGAATTTCGTTCGATGATAGGCAACCGTATTTATGGCTGTGATGATTGCCAGTTAGTTTGCCCGTGGAATAAGTTCGCTCAAATAACGGAGCAACCCGACTTTTTACCGCGCAATGATTTAGATGCACCGATGTTATTGGACTTGTTTGCTTGGAGTGAGCAAGATTTTTTAACAAAATTGGAAGGTAGCCCAATTAGGCGGATTGGTTATCAAAGTTGGTTACGCAATATTGCCGTGGCTTTGGGTAATGCTAAACCATCAGCTGAAGTGATTGAGGCTTTAACAAACAAGCGTGAAGAAAGCAGTGAGATGGTTCAAGAGCATATTGATTGGGCGTTGGATCAACATAAAAAAAGCCGCTAACGAACAAATCGGTAGCGGCTTTTTTATCAGACTAAAAATTATTTTTTCAATAAATCTCTGATTTCAGATAATAAAACTTCTTCATTAGAAGGTTTAGGTGGTTCACTAGGTGCTTCTTCTTCCGCTTTTTTCATTGAGTTCATCGCTTTGATGCCGACAAAAACAGCCATAGCAATAACTATGAAATCAATAATTGTTTGGATAAATTTACCGTAATTAATAGTTACGGCTTTTGCATCTCCAACAGCTTCTTGCAGAACATATGCAAGACTACTAAAATCAACCCCACCCATTGCAACACCAATAGGTGGCATAATTACGTCGCCGACCAACGATGATACAATCTTACCAAATGCAGCACCGATGATAATACCAACGGCCATATCAACCACATTGCCTTTGACGGCAAAATCTTTAAATTCAGATAAAAAACTCATTTATATATTCCTTAAGTAAATAGTAATGTTTATCATTAGAAAAATGACGGTGTGCATTATACCTCTAAATTGATCTATATCAAAAAAAACGTGAGGTGCTTAACAATTGAGGGCAATATTTTGAATCCAAAAATTTCACGACGAACAATGATTAAAACAGGTTTAGGTGGCGTATTCGCTTCAATATTTAGTGCTTCATTAGCCGCAAAAATGCCATTGAATCAATCCAATCAGTGTGCATTATTGGGTTTTAACTCTGTTGCTATCGCTGATTTAGTGGATGACGTTGTTGTTCCTGAAGGCTACACCGCCCAAATATTTTATTGTTGGGGCGATCCTATTTCTGACGGTGCGGAATTTAAGATGGATGCCTCTAATACGGCGCAAGAGCAATTGCAGCAAGCAGGCATGCATCATGATGCAATACAGTTTTATCCGTTGCCACGGTATTCAAGTGCTACGGAACGTGGATTATTGGTAATGAATCATGAATATATTGATCCGCAAATATTACATGCTGATGGCGGCGCACTGGATTCATTAGCTGCTTATACGGCAGAAAAAACCTTAAAAGAACAATATGCGCATGGCGTATCGGTGATTGAGGTTAAAAAAGACAATAGCCATTGGCAGATCGTGCGGCCTTCTGCTTATGCGCGGCGAATTACCGCCAGAACACCGATTGCAATCTCAGGTCCTGTTGCGGGCACGCATTTTGTTCAAACTGAGGCCGATCCATATGGCCAAGAAATATTGGGCACATTTAATAACTGTTCAAATGGTAAAACACCTTGGGGCAGCTATTTAACATGTGAAGAAAATTTTCATGATTATTTTCATGTGTCGACCAAGAAAGGTCTATCCAAAAAGCAAAAAAAGGCGTGGAAACGTTACGATATCAAAAAAAGTTATTATGGTTGGCATCACCATGATGAACGATTTGATGCCAG
>CAYSGK010000309.1:0-1863 GCA_964430395.1 uncultured Methylophaga sp. | reverse complement strand
TGTTCAATTGGATAAGGCATATGCCAATGCGGGCCTGGCATTGTAGTTTCAGTATAAGCACCAAAACGCATTTCTACACCGCGCTCTGCCGGTTGAACAATATACACACCAGAAACAAGCCAAACGATAAAGGCGACTAATATTATTAAACCTAATACGACCGAACTCCCGCCATCGGATGAATCATTACTATCACTATTTGACGAATTACCGCCAAATAATCCGCCTAATTTACGCTTCATATCTTTAATAACATCATCAAGATCAGGTGGGCCATCACCACCGCGGTTGCCCCACGGATCTTTATCATCATTGTTATTGCCGGGTTCATTCCAAGCCATTTATCTCTCCAAATCGAGATTATTAAATTCAAACAGTGCTATTTTACGGACATACGTTACTTTATGGAACAAAAATTAGTCAGCTAGTTCCACACTAATCCCCTTTATTGATGATGAGGCACCGTTGTCAGGGAAATATTCTTGCAAGGCTTGGCGTAATAAATCCATACCTTCGCCCGTTACAGCCGATAGCCAAACGCGACTAATACGTCCATTTTCGTCACGATCAATTCGAGCAGGATGATCATCAAGTCGGTCAATTTTATTACAAACAATTAACTGCGGCACTTCATCTGCGCCAATTTGGTGTAATACATCATTTACATGGTGGATCAAATCATCGCGATCAGCGGCACCCGCTTCAACAACATGAAGCAATAATGCTGCATCACGCGTTTCATCGAGCGTTGAACTAAAAGACTCCACCAAACCATGTGGTAGCTTTCTAATAAACCCTACGGTATCAGCCATTACTAAAGCTTGTGTATCGTGTAATTTCATTCGCCGCAAGGTGGGATCTAAGGTCGCGAACAAACGATCATCTGCATACACTTCTGCTGATGTAAGTTTATTAAACAAGGTTGATTTACCCATATTGGTATAACCTACCAATGACACAACGGGTATATCTGCACGCTGGCGAGACCGTCTACCCTGTTCACGTTGCGATTGCACTTTTCCCAAGCGTTTTTTCAGTGACTTAATCCGCTGACCTAATAATCGACGATCTGTTTCTAATTGCGTTTCACCCGGGCCACGCATACCGATCCCACCTTTTTGCCTTTCAAGATGCGTCCAGCCTCGCACTAAACGTGTCGACATATGTTTTAACTGCGCTAATTCGACTTGTAATTTACCTTCGTGTGAGCGTGCTCTGCGCGCAAAAATATCAAGGATAAGGCCAGTTCTGGCCAATACGCGACATTCTAATTTTGCTTCTAGATTTCGTTCTTGGCTAGGCGATAATTCATGATTGAAAATAACTAACACAGCGTCATTTGCAACAACCTGTTGTTTTATTTCATCAACCTTACCTGTTCCTGCAAAAAACTTTGCATCGGGGCGTTGGCGTTTTCCATGAATAATGCTGGCTATTTCAGCGCCGGTTGATTTCACCAGCTCTATAAACTCTAGTTCTGATTCGGCAAAATCAAATACATTAAAATTGAGGTGAACTAAAACGACTGCTTCTTTTTTGGTATTCTCATCAAAAGCAGCATTACTATTACGGCGTTCAAACAATTCCATTAATGATTTGTATCCTCAGAACTGATACTGACATTACGTGCCGGTACAATAGTAGAAATAGCGTGTTTATAAACCAATTGATTCACCGTATTTTTCAGCATAATCGCAAATTGATCAAATGAATCAATTTGCCCTTGCAGCTTAATACCATTAATTAAATAGATCGATACCGATACATTTTCACGCCGTAAAGCATTCAAAAATGGGTCTTGTAGTGATTGGGCCTTAGCCATGATTATTCTCCTTTTTATTATTATTTTAGAGATGTTTATAC
>CAYSGK010000308.1:0-1889 GCA_964430395.1 uncultured Methylophaga sp. | reverse complement strand
CTCTTCAAGCTGTTTGACTCTACGAGAGCAAGGCGTGGGTGATAAACTGACTTGGTCAGCTAATTCTAAATTGCTTATCCGTCCATTTTCTTGCATTAGGCTTAGTATTTTTTTATCAATTCGGTCTAGTTTCATAATAAGTATTCTACACTATTATAAAATAATGGTGAATATAGCTATTTTATTTGAATATTGTAGTTAGTTTTATCGTAAGTAATCTATTTTCGTGTGGAGTTTGCAATATTTACCTAATTATCATTGTTTATACTTGGCTTACAAATAAATTCTTAAGGAATATAAGAAAGTGTCTAACTTTAACCATAAAAAATACCGGCCATTTCCTCCTGTTGCTAAGCCTAATAGACGTTGGCCAGACCAAGTTATCGAACAAGCGCCCGATTGGTGTAGTGTCGATTTGCGTGACGGAAATCAGGCGCTCATTGAGCCAATGAATCCAGCCCAGAAGTTAGAAATGTTTCAGCTGCTCGTTGATGTTGGTTTTAAAGAAATTGAAGTGGGGTTTCCTGCGGCATCGCAAACTGATTTTGATTTTGTGAGGCAGTTAATTGAAGAAGATTTGATCCCTGAAGATGTGACGATTCAAGTGCTCACTCAAGCACGTGAGCCATTAATAGCACGTAGTTTTGAATCGTTAAAAGGTGCGCGTCGGGCAATCATGCATTTGTATAATTCAACCTCAACGATTCAACGTGAGCAAGTTTTTAAGCGTTCACGCGATGAGATTAAAGCGATTGCTACTCAGGGTGCTGAGCTTGTTCGTGATTATGCAAAAAAACAACCTGATACGCAGTGGCAATTTCAATATTCACCCGAAAGTTTCACCCAAACAGAATTAGATTATGCGGTAGAAGTGTGTGATGCCGTTGTTAGTATTTGGCAGCCTACACCGACCAATAAAGTGATATTAAATTTACCTGCCACCGTCGAAGTTGCCACGCCAAATGTTTACGCAGATCAGATCGAAACGTTTAATGATAAGGTCGTACAACGAGATTGTATTACCATCAGTTTGCATACGCATAATGATAGGGGTTGTGGTGTGGCGGCGGCTGAGCTTGGCCTTATGGCTGGCGCAGATCGCTTAGAAGGCACATTGCTAGGTAATGGCGAGCGTACAGGCAATATGGATATTGTTACCACCGCGATGAATTTATACAGTCAAGGCATAGATCCTGAGTTAGATTTTTCAAATATGGATCGCATCATTAGCGTGGTTGAACGATGCACGCAGTTGGCGGTTCATCCGCGCCATGCTTATGCAGGCGAATTGGTTTTTGCCGCGTTCTCTGGTAGTCATCAAGATGCAATTAATAAGTGTTTAGCGATAGATGATATTGAGCGCGCAAAGAATGGTGCAGATCATCATTGGCAGGTTGCTTATTTGCCGATAGACCCGCGCGATATTGGTAGAAGCTATCAAGAAGTAATTCGTATCAATAGCCAGTCCGGAAAAGGTGGTGTAGCCTATGTGCTTGAAAAAGATTACGGCTTGCAATTGCCACGTTGGTTGCAAGTAGATTTTAGCCCTTATGTGCAACAAGAAGCTGAAGATAGCGCAAGCGAGGTTTCATCTGAGCTTATTCACGAAATATTTAAAAAGACTTATCTCGATGTGGAAAACCCTATTTTAGTAGAGCGTTACCAAGCTACACGCGAAAATGGGGCTGATAAACTTAGCGCAACGCTTATTACACAAGAGCGTAGCCTAGAGATTAGCAGTGAAGGTCGCGGAATACTTGCCGCTTTCATGAATGCTATAAACAGCGAGCTAGGCAGTGATTTGCTATTAGTTGATTACAGCGAACACACCTTGGGCGATAACGAAAGGTCTGAAGCAATGGCTTATGTACAACTCAGTATTGATGGAA
>CAYSGK010000307.1:0-1902 GCA_964430395.1 uncultured Methylophaga sp. | reverse complement strand
CGCCTTTGCTATTAAAGAATGGAAACAAACTAGCGACGCCATTAATCAATTAGCACAAAGCCAAGAAAGCATTATCGCGAGTAATAAACAACTCTCACTAAAGTTAATGAATATTCAACAAGAAGAGCACCGTTATATTGCCCGTGAATTGCATGATGAATTTGGCCAGTGTTTAGCAGGCATTAACGCGATAACCACTTCAATCCTTCAAACAGCAAAAACACACTATCCTGAGCTTGCTTCAGAACTGAAAACGATTAGCCCAATCACGCATCATATGATGGATGTATTGAGAAATCTGATAACACGCCTGCGCCCAGTCGACGTCGATGACTTAGGATTGAATGCAAGTCTAGAAAAACTAATAAGCAGCTGGAATAATCGATCAAAAGGTAAAACAAACTATCAACTATTACTTAATGGCGAGACCGATACCTTCCCTGAACCTTTGCCCACTAATATTTACCGCATCGTACAAGAGTGCCTAACCAATATTTCTAAACATGCCCATGCCAGCAATGCCATTGTGACACTCAACAATCAGACCAAACAAGTTATCAAGTTAGAAATTACAGATGATGGACTTGCTAAAACAAGTGATTTTGATACGGCCATTGGGTTGGGCTTACTGGGAATTAGAGAACGAGTTTCTGCTCTAGGTGGCACCCTCACATTAACGCCCAACAATAGTAGTGGCTTAACTATTTCGATTACGATACCCAAGATCTTATGAATACGATAAAAATTATGCTTGTTGATGATCACGCCATCGTACGTGAAGGGTATCGTTCATTATTACAAAAACAACAAAACATGTCGGTGATTGCTGAAGCTAGTGATGGTGCACAAGCCTATTTAAGCTATAAAGAACATAATCCTGATATCGTCATTATGGATATATCCATGCCGGGTCAAGGTGGTTTAGCCGCTATTACGCGGATCAAACAACTTGATAACACCGCAAAAATCATAGTATTCAGCATGCACCAAAACCCAAGTTTTGCAATACAAGCAACGCGTGCTGGCGCATTGGGTTATGTTACTAAAAGCAGCGATCCCGAAGTCTTAATCCGAGCCATTCTAGATGTACAACAAAATAAATACACTTTAAGTGCCGATATTGCACAGGCATTAGCATTAGAAAAATTAGGAACAGATACTACAGCGTTAGAACAGTTAACCGTACGTGAATTTGAAATATTACGGATGTTAGTCGAAGCCACACCAACACAAACTATTGCAGAAACGCTCAATATCAGCCCTAAAACCGTGGCCAATGCGCATTACATCATCAAGAAAAAACTCAATGTTAAGAGTGATATTGAACTCACTCACCTTGCCATTAAAATGAATATTATTAATTTGTTAGATTTGTCGGGCTAGCGGCAAACCCATAAACTTTGATAGATCTCGCTCAAGTTAAAAATCAATCGAGTTTGACCACATTGATTTTCACCTTCAAGAGTTGTTGTAACATTTCTAAGCAATGCTGCTACATCATCAGAACAATATTCATTTTAGAAACGGCCTTTAAAATCCCTTTTAACTGTCACTCCTCTAGTTAACCTAGAGGGTATAAAATATCCTAGAAAGAACAACAGAATAGTAATTAGCATTAAGGATAGAGGGATCACCTTCTGAGCAAATGCAATTAATATGAAGACCAGCGGAAGCTGGACTAAGGTGCTTGCATAACAAATATTTCTTAACTTTAGATTTAAATCTTTCTTGATGTAAAGAACTAAGCCAATAACTATATTTACACTTGAAAAGCATATCACTATGTAAGCAAGGTAGATCATCTACATATCCTTCAGTTTAATCAATGATGTCAGACTCGATAGATCTTTATTTTTTCGATAACTGCTCAAGTATCACTCCAATTGCCACTGTCAAACAACT
>CAYSGK010000306.1:0-1924 GCA_964430395.1 uncultured Methylophaga sp. | reverse complement strand
ATGCCTAGAATAGTATGGCTTCTTCTCATGCTGAATTCTGCAGATTGAATGGTCATGGGTATAAGCCCTTAATTCTGGCATTCCAAATTAATTCTTCTTTCTATCTATTTAATTTGACACTCCACGCTTATTTATTTACATTAACTAAGCGGTGGGTTTTCCAAGTTGGTGTGGAATTATTTCCTTACCTCTACGGGGCTACCCCGTGGTAATAAATGAAAGTAACATTACGTTGCATGAGCTTCGTTGCGATCCAAGCAAAGCAGCTCCCGCTATACAAGATAAGTTGGAAAACTTGCCGTTATTAAACAATGTCTTATCAACAATTTTTTATAAAAGCACTAGCCGATATTTTACTAGTCAGTGATTGGAAAATTGATGCCATGGTTGCCCGAACATACTGGCTTATCGATTCAAAGCCTGACTGGGTGAAACCCTTAATTAAAAAAATCTACCTTCACTTTAATACTGACATTGCAGGTATAACAAAACGGAAAGTTATCGATTTCATTATGCATGATCCGCAGTTTTCAATGCTGTGGCGTCAACGACGCCACCAACTTCGGATACGACAATTTAACTTAGAACAAAGAACTATACCTGCCAAGCTAAAATGTGATCTTCCACCTTTGCACGATCTGAAAATCTTATCTGAATGGTTAGGTTTACCCCATAATCAATTGGCAAACTATTCTAATAATTGGCGTATAAACGATCAATCAACCCAAGTCTATCATCGGCATTATCATTACCACTGGATTAAAAAAAAGAGCGGTCAAAAGCGCTTGATCGAAGCTCCCAAACAACGCCTAGCAAGCGTGCAACGGCAAGTCTATCTAGGCATTCTTAATCATATTCCACTACATAATGCATGTCATGGTTTCCGTAGGCAGCATTCCTGCCTAAGCTATGCTCAAGCTCATGCTGGAAAAAATGTAGTTATTCATTTGGATTTAGCCAACTTTTTTACTTCTATTTCAATACGCCGTGTTTATGCAATCTTTACAACTATTGGTTTTCACGACTCTGTTGCTCATGCTTTGGCAGGTCTATGCTGTGAGCAAACACCAAGAGCTATTATCAAACAGAATACTCAATTAAACTGGCATCAGCAAAAACAATTAATGGCACCTCATCTTCCTCAAGGTAGTCCAAGCTCACCTGTTCTTGCAAACTTGTGTGCATATCGATTGGATTTGCGACTTTCAGCTTTGGCAGAAAAATTAGGCGGAACTTATACTCGCTATGCTGATGATTTAGCTTTTTCTGGTAATGTTGATTTTGCTAAACATTCTCGACAATTCATCACTTTAGTAGCGCATATCGCCATCACCGAAGGTTTTTCAGTTAACCATCGAAAAAGTAGAATTATGCATCAAGGAGTTAGCCAGAGATTAACAGGGATGACCCTAAACACATTTCCTAACTATCCACGCAAAGATTACGATCGATTAAAGGCTATTTTACATAACTGTGTTAAGTTTGGGCATCGATCCCAAAACAGAGATAAATTGCCTAACTTTAGAAATCATCTTCAAGGGAAAATAGCTTACGTTCATAGTTTAAACCCTAAAAAAGCAGACAAGCTAGAATTAGTTTTTAATCAAATAAATTGGTGATAACTTTTGGGGAATAATAACGGTTCTCTTCCGATCTATTACTTTCATGCACAATAGCATAACCTACAATAGCAATAAGACGATCACCGCTAAATAGTAATGGAATGCGATCACGTTGCCATGGCGGAACCTCCCACTCTTGAAATAAGTGTTTAAGGCTTTTGTGCTGTAATTGATTTTCTAACTGAATCTGTTCTCCACCTTGCCGAAAACGAATGGTGAGCCCTGCAGTGATAAGTTCTTCTTTTATACCTTGTCCATCTCTCTGTTGCCAGCTTAATGTGAGGTGATCATTGATTTTCAAG
>CAYSGK010000305.1:0-1931 GCA_964430395.1 uncultured Methylophaga sp. | reverse complement strand
AAACTATTAAAAATTTATCGTATTAAAAAAGTGGGCGCTTATAAATCAAGCTTTAAGTCTAAAGGCAGCACCGCTATTCGCAATAAGTCTAAGAAATCTAGTAGTAAAAGATATAAAAATAAAAAACAACGTATAAAAAATAACTCTCGCCTGCCTACCAGCATGGTTAAAGCTAATGGCAGAGACAACGGTATTATTGTTGGCTGCAACAGTAATAAGCATCTTGGTAGGCAGGCACGACTTTATAAAAATACTATCCAAATTTATTCACGCATCTATGATGTTGAACCAGAACTTATTCACGCAATTGTTCGCCAAGAATCATGTTTTAACGAAGGTGCGCACTCATACGTTGGCGCTATTGGTTTGATGCAGCTGATGCCTCAAACTGCGTTAGGCTTACGCATAAATGATCCGTGGAATCCTGAACATAATATTCAAGGTGGCATTAAGTATATTGCGCAAATGATGAAACGTTTTAACGGTGAACCTAAATTAGCAATCGCCGCTTATAATGCCGGCCCTGGTAATGTATCTAAATATAAAGGCATCCCTCCTTTTAAAGAAACACGCAACTATGTGAAAAAGGTTTATGCCGAATACCAACGTTTAAAATCTGAAGGCATTCAGTATACTGAAAAACTTCAACTAGCATCAAAATAGACTCTCTCTTCAAAAAATAACACTTATTTCTTAAAAATAGCGTGTTTTTTAAGACCACCCCCCCTCTTTTTCTATGATTTGTGTAGTATCCTTCAGCCTTATTTAAAGTAAGACTGAAGGAGTTAAACAATGTCAATGTCTGACCGTGATGGTGTAATTTGGTTTGATGGAAAAATGGTGCCCTGGCGCGAAGCAAATGTACACGTGCTAACCCATACATTGCATTACGGCATGGGAGTTTTTGAAGGCGTTCGCGCTTATGAAACGGATAAAGGCCCTGCAATTTTTCGCCTTAAAGAACATACCGATCGCTTGTTCAACTCTGCCAAAATCATGAATATGGAGATTCCTTTTAGCAAAGAAGAAATCACCCAAGCACAACTTGCTGCCGTTCGTGACAATAATCTCGATTCTGCCTACCTTCGCCCCATGTGTTTTTATGGCTCGGAAGGCATGGGCTTGCGCGCTGATAACCTAAAAACTCATACCATTGTAGCCGCGTGGGAGTGGGGTTCCTATCTTGGTGCAGATAATATGAATAATGGTATTCGTATTAAAACATCATCATTCACTCGTCATCATGTCAATATCAGTATGTGTAAAGCAAAAGCCAATGGCCATTACATTAACTCAATGCTGGCACTGCAAGAAGCTATCACCGATGGTTATGATGAAGCTTTATTGCTTGATGTTGAAGGCTTTGTCGCTGAAGGTAGCGGCGAGAATATCTTTATTGTAAGCAATGGTGTGATCTACACGCCAGACTTAACCTCGGCATTAAATGGCATCACTCGTAACACGATTATGGCACTGGCCAATGATTTGGGTTATGAGGTAATAGAAAAACGCATTACACGTGATGAAGTTTATATTGCTGATGAAGCATTCTTTAGTGGCACAGCCGCAGAAGTTACACCGATTCGTGAATTAGACAATCGTCCTATTGGTTCTGGTACACGTGGGCCGATAACAGAAAAGCTTCAATCGCTTTATTTTGATATAGTCCAAGGCAAGGTTGATAAATACAAAGATTGGTTAACATTCGTTAACGTTTAATTTGTACCTGAAACAAGGATTAAAAATGGTAGCACACAGAAATACAGACAAAGAAGCGGACTACAAAAAACTGAATATCACCAACGAAGTGACAATCAGCCGTAGTGATCTGCCCTTGCATTGCCCCACCAATACATCAGCGCTTTGGTGTGCTCACCCTAAAGTCTTCTTAGCGATTGAAGACTCTAAAACAGGTAGTGCGCGTTGCCCCT
>CAYSGK010000304.1:0-1949 GCA_964430395.1 uncultured Methylophaga sp. | reverse complement strand
TAAAAGCTACAGATTGATTTCACTTAGGTATATATTCCAGCCAAAACATTCCAGCGGGTATAACTGCATCTGGACGATTTGCCCAGATGCAGCTTAGATTCATTATTCTGGCAGGCTATTTCGCAAAATACGACTGGCGGTAACCATGGCGGTTAATGCGGGTTTAACTTCTTGCCAGCCCCGTGTTTTCAAGCCGCAATCAGGGTTGACCCATAATCGTTCAGCGGGAATGCGTTGCGCTGCTTTTTTCATTAGCAATACAATTTGTTCTACCGAGGGAATATTCGGTGAGTGTATATCATACACACCCGGCCCAATTTCATTGGGATAGTCGAACTCTTTAAACACATCTAATAACTCCATATCTGAGCGTGAGGTTTCAATGGTGATCACATCAGCATCCATATCGGCAATGGCTTTTATAATGTCATTGAACTCGGAATAGCACATATGAGTGTGGATCTGCGTTTGATCACGGACACCATTCGCACTGATTTTATAGCTAGTGACAGCCCAGTCTAAATAGCCTTGCCATTGTGATTTTCGTAACGGTAAACCTTCGCGTAAGGCGGCTTCATCAATTTGAATAATGCTGATACCGGCTTGTTCTAAGTCTTGCACTTCATCTCGTATCGCCAAGGCAATTTGCTGACAGGTTTGTGAACGTGGCTGATCATCACGCACAAACGACCAGTTTAGAATGGTGACGGGGCCGGTGAGCATGCCTTTTACGGGTTTATCACTTAATGATTGTGCATAAGTTGCCCACTCTACGGTCATCGGTTTAGGGCGTGAAATATCACCATAAATAATCGGCGGTTTAACACAGCGTGAGCCATATGATTGTACCCAGCCAAACTGGCTAAAGGCGTATCCATCAAGTTGTTGGCCAAAATATTCGACCATGTCATTTCGCTCGGCTTCACCGTGCACTAATACATCTAAGCCGATGGCTTCTTGCTGTTCGATGGTGAACTTGATTTCATCTTTAAGAAATTGTTGGTAGTCTTTTTCTGCAAGCTTGCCTAAACGATAGCGCTTTCGGGCTTGGCGTATTTCTGTTGTTTGGGGAAACGATCCTATTGTGGTGGTGGGAAATAACGGTAAATTAAAGTGCTGTTGTTGTATTTTTGCTCTTTGTTGATAACTGCTTTGTCGATTAGCTAGTGCTGGTTCAATGGCTTTGACGCGCGCTTTTACTTTTGAGTTATGAACTCGGGACGAGTTTTGACGTGATTGAACTGCAAAGGCGTTTAATACAAGCTCTTCGGCCACCGTTTCACGGCCTTTATTGAGAGCAGTGGCTATTATCGAAAGTTCATCCAATTTTTGCACTGCAAATGCGAGCCATGATTGGATTTCGTCATCAAGGTCGTTTTCACTATCAAGATCGACAGGCACATGAAGCAATGAGCATGATGGCGCGATCCACAAGCGGTCTTTCAATCGGGCATAAATGGGCTCTAGCCAATCTAAAGTAGCATTAAGATCGGTTTTCCAGATATTACGGCCATTAATAATGCCTAAAGAAAGTATCTTATGAGGTGCTAACCAATCAATAACATTCGTAATCTCTGCAAAGGCATTGATTGTGTCGAGGTGTAGGCCTGCTACGGGTAGCTCACAAGCAAGATGAAGGTTTTCTTTTAACTCGCCAAAGTAGCTGGTTAATAATAATTTAACGGGAGCTTTATTGAGTGAAAAATAGGCTTGTTTGAGCGCATGTTGCCATTTTTGATCAAGCTCCGTCACCAAAATAGGTTCATCTATTTGCACCCATTCGATGCCTTCTTTATCTAATGCAAGTAATAGTTGTTCATAGCTTGCGACCAAATCATCAAGCAAATCGAGCTTATTACTGTCGTCTTTAGTTTTTCCTAACCATAAATAGCTAACAGGCCCTAAGATAACGGGTTTAACAGTAATGCCTTGTTGCTTGGCTTCGCTAA
>CAYSGK010000303.1:0-1958 GCA_964430395.1 uncultured Methylophaga sp. | reverse complement strand
GTATTGATTTAGCCTTAATTGAACCGACCTGGCTGAGACGACAAATAGGCGTAGTACTGCAAGAAAACTACTTATTTAATCGTAGCGTTCGTGACAATATCGCACTCAGTAACCCTGGGGTTAGTATGGATGCCATTATTGAAGCGTCAAAACTCGCTGGTGCGCATGAGTTTATTCTAGAGCTAGCAGAAGGTTATGATACCCCCGTAGGTGAACGCGGCAGCACCTTATCAGGTGGTCAACGCCAACGTGTTGCCATAGCAAGAGCCTTACTTACTCAACCGCGTATTCTTATTTTTGATGAAGCGACCAGTGCGCTCGATTATGAATCAGAACGCATTATTCAAGATAATATGAAAGCCATTTGTAAAGATAGAACCGTGTTTATTATTGCTCACAGACTCAGTGCTGTTCGCCGTTGTGACCGCATTATTGTGATTGAACAAGGGGAAATTGCGGAGCAGGGAACACACGCACAACTACTTAAAAACAACGGCATTTATAGCAAACTTAATGATTTGCAGAATCAAGACTAACGCCATGCTATTTAAAAAAAGACAAACAGAACATGAATTTTTACCGGCAACATTAGAAATTCAAGATACACCACCGTCACCGTTAGGGCGTTTAATCACCTGGTTGATAATCCTATTTTTTGTAATGGCACTTATATGGGCATTGATTGGCAAAGTCGATATTGTGGTTTCCGCCCCAGGCAAACTTATTACCCGCGGTCATACTAAAGTCATTCAACCGCTTAATACGGGTATTATCCAAAAAATCTATGTCAGCGAAGGGCAGATGGTCAACAAAGGCGATATATTAGTCGAACTGAAACCCGACAGTGCCATTGCCGATCAACAGCGCATTAATGATGAGCTCAGCACCTTAAAGCAAGATAAAATACGCTTAGAAATAGCAATAAGCTGGATAAGGAATAAACAATTGGATACTAGTGCTATTCCCGACACACTGACAGCGCTACAACGTCAACTATTACGCTCACAATGGCAACAATACCAATCACAATTAACTACCCTAAAACAAGAGCAAAATAAATACCGCTCAGAACAAGACAATATTGAACAGCAAGTCGGAAAATATGAAGCACTGTTGCCTATTCTGACGCAACGTGCCAAAAAACTTAAAATGCTCAGTGAAAAACAATATTTACAAGAAGATAAATACCTCGATATTGAACAACAACGCCTTAGCACCTACTATGATTTAAAAGCTAGTCAGCAACGGATCCGCGAACTTACTGCCACCATCGCCGAAGTCACCAGCAAAATGGAACAAGCCAAAAAGACCTTTGCCAGCGACACGATCACCCAATTACAAAAAGCCACAAAAGACTATCAATCCTTAAGTCAAGAAAAGATAAAAGCCGATGCCACGCGCCAAGCTCAAACGCTTACCGCTCCCGTATCAGGCGTGGTACAACAATTAGTGCTACACACCGAAGGTGGCGTAGTCACAGCCGCACAACAATTAATGGTTATTGTACCCAATCAACACAATCTAGAAGTTGAAGCTATGGTCGCCAATTTAGATATAGGATTTGTCAGAGAAAACCAACAAGTTGAAATCAAAATTGATGCTTTCCCCTTTACCAAGTACGGCGTGATTGATGGCACGCTGACGCATCTATCTAATGATGCCATTGCCGATAAACAACTCGGCTTGATCTACAAAGCACAGGTGGCAATGGCAAAAACAAGCATTCAGGTTGAAAACAAACAAGTAAAACTTAGCCCCGGCATGACAGTGGCAGTTGAGATCAAAACAGGGCAACGACGCTTAATTGAATATTTTTTGGCACCACTCTTGAAATATAAACAGGAGAGCATTCGGGAGCGGTAATCTCAAAAATTAGACAAGAAATTGCTCCTGCATTTCCTGCATATACCCAAATTACTTGAAGATGCAGATTTCAGAGCTTAGCACGAAGGTCAGAA
>CAYSGK010000302.1:0-1959 GCA_964430395.1 uncultured Methylophaga sp. | reverse complement strand
GCAAGAAATAGTTAGGGTTGGCGTGGCTCTGATGAGGTGTTTTTGAGTAGCCGGGCTGGGTCATCGGTTGGGAAATGGTGATTACATTATGCCTGTCCTGGCTTTTGCTCGGAATCGCCTTTAAAGAAAACTGTCCCGATTAACGCAACACCCGTGTGATTGATTTAATCAAAGGCTTGCAAAATCACAATGCCAAGGTAGACATCTATGACCCGTGGGTACACCCAGGAGAGGTTAAACGAGTGTATCAATTAGATGTAATTGAAGCGTTAGAGCAGGGCAAGTACCACGCGATAATACTTGCCGTAGCGCATCAACAGTTTTTACAATTAGGCGCAAAAGGGATACATGCACTCGGGGCAGAACAGCATGTGCTTTATGATAATAAATCGGTGTTGCCGATTGATCAAGTGGATGCGCGGTTGTGATAGTCTTGCGCACATGATAAACTAGTCATATAACTAGTCACTAAGGAAAGAAGGTGAAAAAATGCAAACATGGCATATACAAGACGCAAAAGCACGTTTTAGCGAGTTTTTAAACACCTGCGTAAATAACGGCCCGCAATTAGTGACCAAAAGAGGTGTTGAAGCTGCTGTTTTAGTGCCTATTGAAACATGGAATCGAATGCAGGAAATGGTAAAACCATCACTCAAAGAACTACTGCTATCTAATGAAGGTCGAGGGGAACTAGTGCTCCCAAAACGAGGAAGCGCAAAAAGACGAGCTATAAAAAAGCTACCGTAATATGTACTTATTAGATACCAATATAGTGTCAGAACTACGCCGTCAAAAACCTCATGGAGCAGTGATAGCATGGCTTAAATCCGTTGAAGATGCTGACTTACACCTATCTGCCGTTACACTCGCTGAAATTCAAGCGGGAATTGAACTAACGCGCAATCAAGACAGAAAACGCGCCGAGGAATTAGAGCATTGGTTAGATAAAGTGACTGAAACTTACAACATCCTATCAATGGATGGCATCACCTTTAGGGCTTGGGCAATATTAATGCACCGCAGCTCTGATACGCTCTATGAAGATGCAATGATAGCAGCAACCGCACAAGTTAATAAACTAGCCGTGATAACAAGAAATGTTACAGATTTTGAAAACTTTGATGTGGCAATTATAAATCCGTTTGACTACAAAGGAAATTTGTAAAGCTCAACAAACCAATACACACACTTGGGAGCAAACAGCATGTGCTTTATGATATTAAATCTGTTTTACCGCTTGAGTCTGTGGATGCACGGTTGTGAGTTAGTCATCCAATCTTTCAGCATGTTAGAATGAACCTAAGATTACATGGGACGAATAAATTTGAATATGCCAATACAAGTAGAATTACCCGAAAACCTAAAGGAGAATACCCTATGAATCAATTATCACGCATCACAATTGATCCTGATATTTGTCATGGTAAGCCCGTTATCAGAGGTCTACGTTATCCAGTTAGTAGCGTACTGGAATGGCTTAGTTCAGGCATGAACATTGATGAAATACTTGAAGATTATGATGATCTAGAGCGTGAAGATATATTGGCCGTACTTGCCTACGCATCGCAATTAAGCCAAGTAAAGCATATTAAAGACATTAATTTAGCGGCATGAAATTTCTTGTCGATGCACAACTGCCAAGAAAGTTGGCAATACAACTAAAAGAAGAGGGTCACTATGTTAGGCACACTAAGCCTTCCTCAAGCAAATAAAACCAGCGATCAATTGATTAATGAAATATCGATTAAAGAGAAACGCATACTTATTAGCAAAGATGCTGATTTTGTTGACTCATACCTTCTACATAAGAAACCATGGAAAAACTACTATTAGTCTCAACGGGGAATATTAGCAATAATGACTTATTACAGCTATTTGATAAAAACATAAAAGACCTAGAGGATGCATTTACTAATCATTATTTTGTAGAGATTTCTCAAGCAAGTCTTATTGTCCATT
>CAYSGK010000301.1:0-1968 GCA_964430395.1 uncultured Methylophaga sp. | reverse complement strand
TCAGGGGTATTCACAATAATAGGCTGGCAATTAATAAATTCAACCAAGGTTGATAGCACTTCTCGTCGATTTTCATCCACATCAACTAACAACACATTATTTGTACTCATAATCACCTCAAATACTTAAAGTTATGTCGATATAACTAATATAAGTTATTCAGAAGTATAGAGTTAAGCATTTTTTTATAGTGTTGTCAAAAAAATGACGTTTTTATATGGTGTTTTATGATGATTGTGGATTGTTTAAATTTTATAGGGAACAAGGTAAATAAGAAGTTGATGCTCGTAATCATAAATCCGCAAATTAAATGATCACCAGTATCGGTGGCACACTATTGTAAATAAGCCTTAGCAACGTTCTTTTTATTCTTAAATTGTTTTAATTCTTTTGCGATATTCGTTCGGTGCTCATCGCAAACTAATTCTAGCTCTTTATTGAGCAATATTAATTCACTCATCTGTGAATGTAACTTATCATTTTCATCTTCAGATAGCTCTAGGCTTGTGATATCTAAGTTCACTAATAGTGCTTGCCTTTCAGCATCGGCAACCACAAAATCATCCCATTTTTGTTCTTTTGCGAGCAGAAGTAACTGCTTGCTTTTACCTATAAGATCCAAGATTAAATCGAAAACGAAATCCACCTGTTAAGCCCTCTCTATTATGTACTAGAAGTTGTATTATGATGCTCTTGAGGGATCGCATCCCAGCCTGATTTAATCTGCAACATTAATTTTCCTACTTCGTCCAATAATAGTGGATCATTTTTGATATTTGCTTCTACTAAGCGTTGTTCCATATAGTTGTATAAATTCAGCAAATTTTGAGCAAATTCACCGCCCACCTCTACATTTAAACATGAACGTAAACTATCAATAATTGAAATAGCCCAACTAATCTGCTCACCTTTTTTGGAAATATCCTCATTTGCCATAAAACCCTTTGCTGCTAAAATCTTTTCTAAAGCGCCTTCCATCAGCATTTGCACTAAACGATGTGGAGAAGCACTTTCAACACCACCTTGAACATGATTCTGACGGTATTGTTGCATTGCAGCATTAGCATTCATATTTTTATCCTTTTTCATATATTTGCAACACGATAATTGTGCTGCCTTCTCTTAATATATCGTCAAGAATACTGTTCGCTTTAGTAAAATATTCCATTATATTGAATTTAGTTATTATTTCGAATTGAGTTTGGTCTCGGTAAATTAGACAATTGTGACGCTAAATAGTCCCCCGTCGACTTCAACTGTCCTACTAACAAATCCATTGCCGTAAACTGTGCTTGATAGCGTTTTTCTAGTGCTGCCAACCTACGGTTTAATTGTTCACGATCATCGCTGAGTGAACTAATGCGTGTTTGCAATCCCTCTGTTCGGGAACTTAAAATCCCCCCTGAGTTCACATAACCTTCAATTACATTATTTAATGATTTTGCCAGGCCATTTTCAGAAGCAAATAATTGCGATACGGCAGTAAAATCAGATTCCATCACCTTATCAAATTTTGTTGAATCTAAACTCAGCTTGCCTGACTCTTGAGTGGTTACGCCAATTTCAGATAATGTACCAAAATCCAATCCAGCAACCGCACTCGTCATTTGATTTCGAATTTGACTTTTTATCCCTCGCAAAACCGAGTCACCAACTAATGGCCCCGACGCTCCAGCATCTGCATCATAAGAGGCTAGCGTCCCCATCGCTTCAACAAGTGTATTATATGAATCTACAAAACTATTCACTTTCGATTTTACACTGCTTTTGTCTAACTCTATTTTCAGTGTTTCTGTAATGCCCACATCTGCTTTTTTAAGCGTGAAACTTACTCCCGAAATAACATCATCAAAACTATTGCTACCTCGTGTTACCTGCTGTTGATCCACAAAAATAATCGCATCCTGCGCTGCTTGAATAGTAGTTAGATTTGCTGTTGCCAAACGAGATAGTCCGCTTGCATCCGTA
>CAYSGK010000300.1:0-1973 GCA_964430395.1 uncultured Methylophaga sp. | reverse complement strand
ACCCAGCAGGTGAATTGAAACACGGCCCATTAGCCTTGATTGACGAAAATATGCCTGTGGTAGCCATTGCACCCTTAGATGATTTATTAGAAAAGCTAAAGTCAAACCTACAAGAAGTGAAAGCCCGCGGTGGTCAAATGATAGTATTCGAAGATGAACTCTCAGATATTAGCTCAGAAGAAGGCTTTAGTGTTATCAAAGCCACCACCAATGTAGGGCGAATTACCGCTCCTATTACATTTAATATACTTCTACAATTGCTGAGTTATCATGTGGCTTTAATTAAAGGGACGGATGTTGACCAACCACGTAATTTAGCTAAATCAGTTACGGTTGAATGATATTTTGTTTTAAGAATATCTAAATTACAAGGATTAAAAATAGTATGAAATTGATACCCACAATAATGTGTGGAGGAGCCGGCTCTCGTTTATGGCCGGTATCACGTGAACAGCAACCTAAACCATTTATTCGTCTAGCTGATGGCAAAAGTATGTTACAAAATGCTTGGTTGCGAGGGGCCGCATTGCCAAATGTTTCAGAGGTTCTGACGGTCACCAATAGAGAGCTTTTCTTCAAAACACAAGATGATTATCAGGAAGTGAATGATACAGTTGAGACGCCAACAAATAATAGTTATATTTTAGAGCCTTTTGGGCGTAATACTGCTCCGGCTATTGCTTCGGCTGCGCTACATGTCGCAAAGAGGTATGGTAGAGATGCCTTGTTATTAGTATTAGCTGCGGATCATCTTATTTCAGATCAGATTGCATTTTCTCAAGCTGTTGAACAGGCATGCGAACTTGCTTCACAAGGTAAGCTGGTTACTTTTGGCATTAGACCTGAACGCCCAGAGACAGGCTATGGTTATATAGAGTCAGATGGTTATGATGTACTTCGTTTTGTTGAAAAACCAAGTCTAGAAAAAGCAAAAAGTTATGTTGAGTCTGGTCATTATCTCTGGAATTCGGGTATGTTTTGTTTTTCCGCGGGTGCATTGCTCGATGAAATGAATATTTATGCGCCGGAAATTCTTACAGCGACAAAAGAGTGTTTAGAACAGTCAAAAAGAGCACAAGGAGAAGATGGGGATACTCAAATTCAATTAAATGCTGAGCTATTTTCCCAAGTCCCAGATGATTCCATTGACTATGCAGTAATGGAAAAATCAAATAATGTTGCTGTCGTTCCATGTGATATTGGCTGGAGTGATATTGGCTCATGGAGTGCATTAGGAGATCTTATTGAACCAGATAACAAAGGTAATCGGGTTGATGGTGAAGTACTATTGCATCAAGTAACAAATTGTTATGTTCAAAGTAATCATCGTGTAACAGGGTTAGTTGGAGTAGATAATCTTATTGTTGTTGATACCCCTGATGCTTTATTAGTAGCTGATCGAGATAGCTCTCAAGATGTAAAACACCTATATGCACGACTCAAAGCTCAAGGACATGATGCTCATAAGTTTCACAATACGGTAAAGCGTCCATGGGGAACCTATACGGTGTTGGAAAATTCTGAAAGCTTTAAAATAAAACGAATAGAAGTTAAGCCTGGAGGTGTTCTCAGCTTACAAAAACATCAGCATCGCTGTGAACACTGGGTTGTTGTAAATGGAGAAGCAAAAGTAACTAATTGTGACAAAGAATTAACACTTAAAACTAACGAGTCCACTTATATACAAGCGGGACATAAGCATAGATTGGAAAATATAGGTGAAGCTAAACTGGTGATGATCGAAGTTCAAACAGGCAATTATCTAGGTGAAGATGATATAATTCGCTTTGAGGATCAATATGGACGTGTCTAAAATAAAAATGCAAAACACAGTCGAAATAGAACCGAAAATAAAAGAGGCTGTTTAATGTTTGGTATGTTCCGTAGCCTGTGGCAATATCGTTACTTTGTCTTTAGCTCTATTCGCAATGAATTAGTAAGTCGTTTTGCCCGAAGTAAGCTGGGTGGTTTAT
>CAYSGK010000299.1:0-2005 GCA_964430395.1 uncultured Methylophaga sp. | reverse complement strand
GCATCAACCTTATACAAAATCCGTTTTAACCATCTTAAAACTAAACAAAAACGTGATGAATCACTGAAAGGCGAGGATTTTTTAAAGGACGTTGATTGCGAGCGTAAGATCTTACAGTTTTCTTATAAAGACGATGATGGCTACACCTTTATGAGTTTGGATGACTACGAACAATATACTATTGGTGCTGATGATGTCGAGGATGAAAGCGGCTATTTAATCGAAGGGCTTGAAGGTGTTGTTTCAATCTTGCTTGATGGCGTTTTGGTGGCAATTGAATTACCTGCTGCAGTGGCAATGGAAATTATTGAAACTGCACCGGGCATTAAAGGTGCCTCTGCCACAGCACGCACTAAACCTGCTCACCTTCCCACTGGATTAGAAATACAAGTTCCTGAATATATTGAACAAGGTGAAGTGATAAAAATTAATACGGTAACCGGTAAATTTATGTCTCGAGCATAAAACTAACTAACATATGCAGACTAAGGTTAAACATGCGCTACTTATAGTTATTGGCTGGTTCTTTGTTATTTTAGGAGCTATTGGTGCAGTGTTGCCCTTATTACCAACCACACCTTTTTTAATTATTGCATTAGCCTGCTTTGCTGAAAGTTCACCGCGATTTCACCGCATGTTATTAAGCAATAAATGGTTCGGCCCACCTTTGGCACAGTGGGAACGATCCAAAACCATTCGTCGCAAAATAAAATATAAAGTGATGGTGCTGATTATCGCGACCTTCTCTATCTCAATCTTTGTCTTGACAGGTCGAATAGGGTTGCAACTCATGCTAGTGAGCTTCTGTCTTATTCTATTAGCCTTTGTTTGGCGGCTAAAGGAGTCTGAACAATGACTGTTTTTGATGCAATTCGTAAGCGCCATTCGACTCGAGCCTTCCTTGATAAAGATGTGTCTATTGAAAAAACTAACCGTATTTTAGATGTTGCCCGCTATTCGCCATCAGGGGCCAATACACAGCCGTGGCAAGTTGCCGTTATTTCAGGTGAATCAAAAAATAGCTTACAAGTTGCCTTGGAACAGGCATTCTATTCTGGCTTAAATTCACAAATAAGTTATCAATATTATCCAGTCCACTGGAAGCCTATTTATAAAAAACGTCGGCATTTATGTGGGCTACAACTATACCAATCACTTAATATTGCGCGCGCCGATAGTGAAGCACGTAAAGCGCAGTGGGCTGCGAATTATCGCTGCTTTGATGCTCCAGTTATGTTGCTGTTCTTCATTGATAAAACAATGGAAATTGGCTCATTTTTAGATTACGGTATGTTCTTGCAATCCATTATGTTAGCTGCCACTGAAGAAGGCTTAGCCACTTGCCCGCAAGCGGCATTAGCTGAATACCCACAGATAGTTAGACAAACACTGGGTTATGAAAGTGATACTACATTGATTTGTGGAATGGCATTGGGCTATGAAGACTTAGAAGCCGATGTGAACAAGTATCGCACCCCTAGAGAAGCGGTAGAAAATTTCACCCAGTATTTTGATTAAATATAGGAAAGTAAATGAATCTTGATAATTTTCTAAAACAATTAGAACAAAAACCAGAACAAATAGAATTTAGCGAAACCATGGCTGTTATTGATGCCAGCTATAACTTTACACCTAGCGCATTTGTAAATGGACAAACTAAAAATGATGTAGACACCAATAATGGTTCATGCAAAATATTTTCTTTTGGCTTGTTAAACAAGTTATCTGAACAACAAACTCTCGCTTGCTTTGGAAGCTATTACCGAAATGATGTATTAGAAAATCCTAACAGTGATGATCATCAAAATATTCGTAACTTTATGGTGTCGGGTTGGAGTGGTATTCAATTTGATGGTATTGCGCTTACCGAGAAATAACTCTACTCATGTCACCTCGACAGAGGGGAAAAACCTTAAAATCTAGCCAAGCTAATAAATGATTCCTGCAAACATATACCCGTGACCATTCAATCTGCAGAATTCAGCATGAGAAGAAGCCATACTAT
>CAYSGK010000298.1:0-2018 GCA_964430395.1 uncultured Methylophaga sp. | reverse complement strand
ATGCCAGTGGCATTTCATCTGGGGCTGCTGTCACCATAATGGCATCATAAGGTGCGGCATCGGGCCAGCCCCAACTACCATCACCTAAATGAGTTCGAATATTTCGGTAACCTAGTTTATATAACAAATCACGAGCTTGTCGATATAATGGCGTTAAAACTTCAACTGTATGCAAATCTTTTACCAATGGCCCCAATACTGCCGCTTGATAACCTGATCCTGTACCCACTTCGAGCACATTTTCTAAACTTTCGCTTTCAAGCAAAAGTTCTGTCATGCGTGCAACTATATAGGGCTGTGAAATTGTTTGACCATGCCCAATTGGAAAAGAAGCGTCCTCATATGAACGGCTTGCCATCGCTTCATCAACAAACAAATGCCGTGGCACAAGACGCATAATGCGTAATACTTCAGGATGCGATATGCCCTTTTGTTGCAAACGATCGATTAATCTATCTCTCGTTCGCTGCGATGTCATTCCAACACCTTGAATATTTAAATCAGACATATTCTATTCGCCCAACCATTCTTTAGTTGCATCAATAACAGAATAACGGGTTAAATCAATATGGATTGGGGTGACAGAAATAAAACCATTTTGTATTGCGTAGAAATCTGTGCCCTCCCCTGCATCCGCTTCTTCTCCCACTGGCCCCACCCAAAATATTTCTGCCCCACGAGGGTCGTGACTGCGAATGACTGACTCTGCTTTGTGGCGTTTACCAAGGCGAGTTGCTTGAAACCCTTTAATTTCTTCATAGGGTAAATCAGGAACATTCACATTAAGAATGGTCGCAGCGTGATCTGCAGTCGAAAGCCCTAAACGGGGCAATCGATCAAGCAAATGAATAACTGCTTTTGCGGCACTTTCAAAATTCTTTGGTTTAAAGGATGCAATTGAAACTGCCATTGCAGGCAAGCCAAGATTGCGCCCCTCCATTGCCGCGGCAACAGTGCCAGAGTAAATAACATCATCTCCCATATTTGCGCCTGCATTAATACCTGAGATAACCATATCTGGCTCATCTCTATTATACAAACCTGTTAGCGCAAGATGCACACAATCAGTCGGCGTGCCATTTACACTGTAAAATTGCTCGCCACGCTTAGTGATACGCAAAGGAGAATCTAACGTCAGTGAGTTACTTGCACCGCTTCTATCACGATCTGGCGCGATGGTAACGACACTTGCAACTTTAAGGGATTTGATTAACGTCTCACGCAAAAGGTTTATACCTGGCGCAATAAAACCATCATCATTACTCAGTAGTATATTCATGTTAATCTGTCACATCCAAATCATTATAATCAAACCAGTAAATCGTGAATAAATCAGAGCTAAAAAAACTAAAAAAGCAATTAATCGAAAATCAAAAAGCCGATAGAATTGCAAAAAAAGAAGCACGCATTCAACAAACGAATGATAGCCGTGATGGCGACTTATTTCGAGAGGCAATGGGAGGAGTTAACCCTTTATCTAATGATAAAGCATACCACGAAGATAAACTCACCGTCTCTAAACCCGCCCCTAGAAAAATTCAATATTATGAAGAGGATGAATTAGAAATTCACGATCCATTATCTGATGAACTACACGTTGAAGATATCGAACCAGAAGGCACAATCAGCTTTTGTGAAACAGGCATTCAAAAAAGTGTATTTCGCAAATTGCGTAGTGGCCAATACCGTATTTCAGATGAATTAGATTTACACGGCACAACCCTCAAACAAGCAAAACAGATACTGATGTACTACTTACAAGAAACTCCACAGTTTGAAAGTTGTTGTGTAAGGATTATTCACGGTAAAGGTAATCGCTCCGGTAATAAAAAGCCCGTTTTAAAGACACAAGTTAATCATTGGCTCACCGAACACGAACGTGTGTTGGCTTTCCATTCTGCAAAAGCAAAAGATGGCGGTACTGGGGCTGTTTATGTGCTTTTAAAGCGTTAAAAGAGGTACTTACACTGTATAAACCGGCAACATAGGTAACAGATTAAACCGGGAACATAGGTAAC
>CAYSGK010000297.1:0-2025 GCA_964430395.1 uncultured Methylophaga sp. | reverse complement strand
GGTGCTGGACCGGGCGATCTTTATGTTGAGGTACAAGTTCTGCCACATGATGTTTTCACCCGTGACGGTAGCAATCTTTATTGCGACATGCCGATCAGTTTCATCACAGCAGCACTCGGTGGTGAGTTAGAAGTGCCAACATTAAATGGCAAAGCGAGTCTTAAGATTCCTGAAGGCACACAAACCGGCACACAGTTCCGCTTGCGAAGTAAAGGCATAAAATCGGTACGAGGTGGTGCCGTGGGTGATTTAATGTGTCGTGTAATTCTTGAAACACCTGTAAAATTGTCTAAAAAGCAAAAACAATTATTAGAACAGTTTGAAGAGACATTGGGTGGAAGCCGCGGTAAACATAGCCCGAAAACCAGCTCGTGGTTAGATGCAGTAAAAGATTTTTTTGATTGACCGGCTTACTGTCATTGAGCCTGCGGAAACGCAGTAACTACAGGATCAATGACGATGTTTATAAAATTTACGTAGGATTAATAACATGGCAACACGTATAGCAATTAATGGTGCAGCCGGTCGAATGGGCCGATGCCTTATTCAAGCTGTTGAACAAACCGAAGGACTCGAGTTAAGTGCTGCTATTGATCGTGTTGACTCAAGCTTAATCGGCGCTGATGCAGGTGAGCTAGCTGGCGTAGGAAAATTAGGCGTGTCTATTAGCTCTGATATTGCCGCTGCAACGGCTAATTCTGATGTCATTATTGATTTTACTTTACCTGAAGTCACCATGGCCTTGTTAGATCAATGTGTATCCAACCAATGTCATTTAGTCATTGGAACCACTGGGTTTTGCGATCAGCAGAAAGCAACTATTGAACAAGCAGCGCAGTCTGTTTCTATGGTGTTAGCACCCAATATGAGTGTCGGTGTTAATTTGTCACTTAAATTATTAGATATTGCCGCCCGTGTTTTAGGTGACGATGTTGATATTGAAATAGTCGAAGCACACCATCGCCATAAAGTTGATGCACCCTCTGGCACGGCCTTAAAAATGGGTGAAGTGGTCGCCGATGCTCTAGGTCGCGACCTAAAAGAATGTGCAGTTTATGGTCGTGAAGGTCGCACTGGTGAGCGTGATCGTAAAACAATTGGTTTTGCTACAGTTCGCGCTGGTGACATTGTGGGCGATCACACTGTGATGTTTGCCTCTGAAGGCGAGCGTGTTGAAATCACTCATAAAGCGTCAAGCCGAATGACTTTTGCCTTAGGCGCTATGCGCGCTTCTAGTTGGTTAATGTCTCGTGATTCCGGTTTGTATGATATGCAGGATGTATTAGATCTGTAGGTGTGATTTCAGCCACAAACGGCCTGATACCCCTAATATCGATCGGCCATTTCTTTTGCTTTTTTAGCACCACTGTTATTTCCAGCGGCTGTTCTAATCTCTGCAATCAAGTTCCAAAACTTATGTAATTGTGTTGGTTGGCCTTGCACAATCGATACTCCTTTCAGCGCTACTTGCTCAGCCAGACCATAATCTTCTAGCTCAATATGCACCTTTGCTAAGTCGTAATACACTTCCGGCTGGCGTGGTGCAATGCGTTGCGCGCGTTGTAAGCTGGTTTGAGCAGCGTGTAATTCCCCTCCTTGCTTTTGCTGCTTAGCAGAATCAAGCAAAGCAATAACAGCCGCATTTTTTGGTGCGGATTCTATCGAAGAAGGTGCAACTGGTACAATTGCTGTATTGGGCTTTTCAACAATCTCGTCGCCACCAATTTCAGACGATGATTTCACAACTGATTCATCCTCCACCGCAGATACAATAACGGTAGGTTCAACGACTTCAGGCTCAAGCACTACATCACGATCCTCCAGTGGCGTTTGAGATACAGGAACAGCCGTACACCCAGTAAAACCTACCACTAAACTAATTATCAATATTCGAAATGTATTCATTTTTTAATTTATTCCCTAGTCACTACGATTTTCTTAAAACTACTTACGCCATCCCGTTATGCTTCTATACCCGAGTGACGGAGGAGTACATTCTATCTAAACCAGTTATTGATCCAACCG
>CAYSGK010000296.1:0-2026 GCA_964430395.1 uncultured Methylophaga sp. | reverse complement strand
TCTTGATTCTCCGGATCAACATTAAGCACATCAAGACAAATACTTTCAGCAATTTCTGGTTCCAGTAGGGATCGATATTGTTTTGCTTTCTTCAGGGCTTTTTTTACAGCACTGATACGGATATCGTGTAACTTCAGTTCCATTTTATTATTCCCCTACATAATCACCCCCAATTTAGACTAAAACTGCTTGCATTTCAATCTATACCTGTAATCATTGAAACTGCAACTTAATGATCACGACTTATAAGATGAATAAATAGTCGATTTCTGGTATCTTTGCACCCTCTATTTAGCTTAAATTAATCAAACATTCCACCTATGCAACGAAAAATTCTTGTTACCAGCGCGCTTCCTTATGCCAATGGTTCTATTCACCTTGGCCACCTTGTCGAATATATTCAAACAGATATATGGGTGCGTTTTCAAAAAATGCGCGGGCATGAGTGTCATTATGTCTGCGCAGATGATGCTCACGGCACCCCCATTATGTTACGTGCGCAAAGCGAAGGCATAACACCAGAAACACTGATTGCTAATAGCCAAAAAGAACATCAAGCTGACTTCACTGATTTCAATATTCATTTTGATAATTTTTACACAACCCATAGTGATGAAAACCAAGCCTTAGCCAATCAAATTTATCTTGCCAATAAAGAAGCAGGACATATCACAACCCGCACAATCAGTCAGGCTTATGATCCTGAAAAAGAAATGTTTCTGCCCGATCGTTTTATTAAAGGTAGCTGCCCTAAATGCGGTACAGATGACCAATATGGTGATAACTGCGAAGCCTGTGGTGCAACGTATGATCCCACAGATCTAATCAACCCTGTCTCAGCAGTCTCAGGGGCAACACCTATTACTAAAAATTCAGAACACCATTTCTTTAAATTAGCTGACTTCGAAAATGACTTAAAAAAATGGACTCGAGAAGGTCATTTACAAAAAGAAGTCAGCCACAAATTAGATGAATGGTTTGAAGGTGGTCTACGTGATTGGGATATTTCACGTGATGCACCCTACTTTGGTTTTGAAATTCCCGATGCCCCGAATAAGTTTTTCTATGTCTGGTTAGATGCACCTATCGGTTATTTAGCGAGTTTTAAAAACTACTGTGATCGTACAGATGTAGATTTTGATGAATATACCAAAGCAGACAGTACTACAGAAATGGTGCACTTTATTGGTAAAGACATTATCTACTTCCACGCACTATTCTGGCCTGCCACGTTACAAGGTGCCGGTTTTAGATTACCAAGCTCTATTTTTGCACACGGATTTTTAACCGTTGATGGCAAAAAAATGTCTAAATCTCGCGGCACCTTTATTAAAGCCCGCACCTATTTAGACCATTTGAACCCCGAATATTTACGTTATTACTATGCCGCCAAACTGGGTTCAGGCATTGATGATATCGATCTGAATTTAGAAGATTTTCAAAACCGCATTAATTCAGATCTAGTGGGTAAAGTAGTCAATATTGCCAGCCGTTGTGCCGGTTATATTAATAAGAAATTTGACGGTCAATTGTCTGCAACATTAGCCGACGCTGAATTATTCAAACAATTTACCGCTCAAGCTGACAGCATTGCCGATAAAATGGAAAATCGTGAATTCGGTCATGCCATGCGTGATATTATGGCTTTAGCCGATAAAGCCAATCAATATATTGATGAAATGAAGCCTTGGGCATTAGCAAAAGAAGCAGGTAATGAACAACAAGTTCATGATATTTATAGCATGGGCATTAATTTATTTCGTGTATTAATTGGCTATTTAAAACCTGTTTTACCTGCCACCGCTGAACAAGCCGAAACTTTTTTAAATATCGAACCGTTACAATGGCATACTATCGCAACCCCATTACTTAATCACAGCATTGCCAAATTCAAACCACTGATGACACGCATTGAAGCAGATAAAATAGACGCTATATTAGAGGCATCAAAAGAAACCATGATTACTGAACAGTCTGTTGAAGAAACAAAAAAAAGTGATATTGAACCCATCGCAGCTGAAATCAG
>CAYSGK010000295.1:0-2073 GCA_964430395.1 uncultured Methylophaga sp. | reverse complement strand
TTTTGCCATGCTGACATACTCCATAAAAGGTTGATTTAAAGTTAATTACGTTAAAAATACGCTGATGAAATATAATTCACTTTACGCTTAAATGTCAATATAGAATTTAAGATATATAAGAAAAATCGACTATTTTTAGTAGCTGGACAGCAGTATTTGTTTTGTGACAAGATTAACATTAAAGACTATTCGCGCAGATTGCATGGTTAAGGGTATAAATATATGGTGAATCATTGATTATGAGCATAGAAGGAGAAAAATGGATTTAGACACGATAGAAGGTTTGATCATTGATATGGATGGTGTGCTTTGGCACGGCAATAACCCTATCGATGGATTGGTTGATTTTTTCTTTGAGTTAAGACGTATAGCCATGCCATTTGTCTTGGCAACCAATAATGCCAGTCTTACTCAACAACAATATGTTGATAAACTTGCAAAAATGGGTGTAACTGTACTTGCAGATGAGATATTAACATCCAGCATGGCGACCGCATCCTATTTAGCCAAACACCAAGCTGATGATAAACGGCGAGTCTTTGTGATTGGTGAAGACGGCTTGCGAGAGCCCCTTATTGCTCAGGGCTTTACACTGACCGATTTATATCAAGTTAATCAACCTGAAAAAGGGATCAGTGATCAAGGTGCCGATATTGTCGTTTCAGGTTTAGATCGTCAATTAACATGGGATAAATTAGCAACGGCTACACTCAATATCCGAGCTGGAGCCAGATTTTATGCTACCAACGCTGATACAAGCTTGCCAACAGAGCTGGGCGAGGTGATGGGAAATGGTGGCATAATTGCCGCATTAGAAGCTGTTACTGGTGTTGAGGCAATCAGCATTGGCAAACCTGAGCCGATTTTATATCAACAAGCTTTCGCTATTTTAGGCACAACTGCTGACAATACAGTTGCGATAGGCGATAGATTAAATACCGATATTCTTGGCGCGGTGAATGCTGGGATGCGAAGCATTCTAGTGTTAACGGGCGTGTCCAGTGAACAAGATATTGAAGATATTGACTATCAACCAACATGGATCATGGATGATATTCGAGCGATAACACAAAAATTAAAAGCATTTGGGGAGATAAAATGAAAAAAATAATCAACGGCATTGAAAGCCTGCTTGAAGAAAGTTTAAATGGTTTTGCAAAGGCGCATAAAGATATTATTAGTTTTACTCATCAGCCTCACTATCTTTATAGAAAACAGGCTAAACAAGCAGGCAAAGTAGCATTGGTTTCAGGCGGTGGTTCGGGGCATGAACCATTACATGCTGGGCTTGTAGGGCAGGGAATGTTAGATGCAGCTTGCCCAGGGCAAATATTTACATCACCCACGCCCGACCAAATGATAGCAGCGGCAGAAGCAGTTGAAAATGGCGGTGGAGTATTATTTATTGTTAAAAATTACGCTGGCGATGTGATGAATTTTGAAATTGCTGGGGAGATGTTAGATTGTCAGCATGAAACCGTTTTAGTCAGTGATGATGTAGCATTGCCAAAGGATCACAGCACAGGCAGACGAGGCGTTGCAGGCACATTGATTGTCGAAAAGATAGTAGGTGCAGCTGCTGAACAAGGCATGTCACTGGTGGACTGCAAGGCACTGGGTGAACGCGTAAATGCAGCAACGGCATCAATGGGTGTAGCGTTGACTAGTTGCACTGTTCCCGCATTAGGAAAACCAACCTTTGAGTTGGCCGAAGATGAGCTTGAAATGGGCGTGGGCATACATGGTGAACGCGGTCGCGAGACAATCAAACTAGGCAGTGCCAGTGACATAGTAGAGCAATTAGCAACCGCTATTGATGAAGATTTGAAGCTACAAAAGGGGCAAAAAATATTACTCCATATTAATGGACTAGGCGCAACACCTTTAATGGAATTATATTTACTTTATGATTTGGCTGAACAATACTGGCAAAACAAAGGGCTTGAAGTAGTGCGTTCATTGGTCGGCAATTACACCACATCACTTGATATGGCAGGAGCCTCTATTACAGTGACGGTACTTGATGATGAAATGATACGCTTATGGGATGCGCCCGTGCATACGGCTAATTTA
>CAYSGK010000294.1:0-2080 GCA_964430395.1 uncultured Methylophaga sp. | reverse complement strand
TTATGGTTAATGAATAGTACAGGCGAATATTGGTGGTTATATCTTTGGGCGGCATGGATCGGGTTTGCTGTTGTGATGATGTGGGCTTATCCCGCTTTAATCGCCCCTATTTTTAATAAATTCACCCCATTAGAAGATGAGAAACTTAAATCACGCGTCGAAAGTTTATTGTCACGTTGTGGCTTTAAAAGCCAGGGTATTTATGTGATGGATGGCTCACGACGTAGCGGCCATGGCAATGCCTATTTTACTGGATTAGGTAACAATAAACGCATTGTGTTTTTTGATACATTATTGGATACGTTGGATGAAGATCAAATAGAAGCAGTATTAGCCCATGAATTAGGCCACTTTCGTCGTAAACATGTGATAAAAAATATGGTTGTGATGGCTATTTTAAGTTTAATCGGTTTGGCAATATTAGGATGGGCATCAGCACAATCGTGGTTCTTTACTGGCCTAGGTGTAAGCACACAAAATAGTGCGATGGCATTAGTGTTGTTTATGTTAGTGATCCCTGTGTTTAGCTTCTTTTTACATCCAATGATGACAGCCATGTCGCGTAAATATGAATTTGAAGCGGATGATTACGCGGCATCAGTATCAAGTGCTGATGATCTTATTCAAGCCTTGGTTGCTTTGTATCAGGAAAATGCCAGTACCTTAACGCCGGATCCGTTAGTATCAGCTATTTATGATTCGCATCCACCGGCAACATTACGTGTGGCGCATTTACAGGCAAATATGGCTAACGCACACTAATACGATTGCGACCATTTTCTTTAGATAGATAGAGAGCCTCATCGGCACGTTCAATTAAGGTTTGTGGCGTGTCGGTGCTTCTAAGCATAGTTAAACCAACAGAAACGGTCACCTGCCCAATAGAGTCTTCGCTACCTTTCTTTTTGAGGCGGCAATTGGCAAAGCTTAAACGAATTTCGTCTGAAATTTTGAGTGCCTCGCGCTGATTTACATCTAACATAATTAATGCCATTTCTTCGCCACCATAGCGAACAGCAAGATGTTGATTTCCAGCATGTTTTTGTAAGAGTGAAGCAAAAAACTGAATTACCTTATCACCTAATAAATGGCCAAAAGTATCATTTATATTTTTGAAAAGGTCTAAATCAAACATTACTAGCGCGGCTTCTACTGCATTTTGACGACATAAATCAGTGAGTTCTTTATTAAACGCCCCTCGATTTAATAGGCCTGTTAGCGCATCTGTTTCAGCGAGCTTTTTCACCACCTCAAGCTCTTTTTTTAGATTGGCAATTTCTTCAGATGATTGGGCTAATTCTTGTTTTAGTTCTGTGCCAGATTCAGTTATCGCCTGCGTGTCGGACATAATGTTCCCAATCAGTCCTTTTAATTCTTCAGTAGAATTACAGTTCTCTAATGCTAATTGAGAGTCATTTAGTCCCGTTAGTGCTGAGCCTGCTGAGGATTCTGCTTTAGACAAATTATCAAGTGCATTATCAACAACAATTTTCATCCCTGAGTTTGTTTTCTCTAGCCGTTCAGGCATGCCCATTAATACATATTTTTCATAAAGTTTTTGAGTTAGTTCAGTAGTGATGGGCTCATTTTTACTTAGACGCTGATCAATAATAGTGGCTAGATCCTGATTGTTTCCAGAGACATATTCATACCAAACAGCATAATTCACCGGATTAACAGGTGTTTTATGTTTATTTAATAATGGTAGCGCCTTTCTGAGGTTTTCAGATGCAGATTGGGCTTCATCATCATATACTGGTGGAAATGAAGATGGATTGGGCATTTACGATCCTTTAAAAAGTTATTCTAAAGCAGGTAGCGAACAGAATTAATATTTCTTTAATATTTTAAGTTACTTATCAGTAATATGATATAAAAATGTTCTATACCCGTGACCATTGGAATTGCATATTTTTATTCACCCGTCACTCCCGCATGTTTTTAGCGGGAGTCTTACTTGTATCCAGATTCCGGCTAAAAGCTACCGGAATGACGGAGGAGTAGAAGCTGCATATTGAGTGATTATGGGTATATACCCGTTACCATTCAATCTGCAGAATTCAGCAGGAGAAGAAGCCAT
>CAYSGK010000293.1:0-2083 GCA_964430395.1 uncultured Methylophaga sp. | reverse complement strand
TATCTACACACCTTAATATATTCACCTTCAGCTTCGCGGGTCGAGCCAACGATAAGCCTACATTTTCCCGTGGCAATATTGCGTTCCACGGCACCTGATACTTCTATTTCTTCACCTAGCTTTGCTTGCCCGACATAGGTGTGGGTAAATGAAAGAACATTGGATGTCATCTCATCATCCACCACATACTGTGACGGAAAATCAAAAGCACGATAATCATCAATCACCGTCGTTTTTATTGTTCGCATTCCTTGCTTTTTATACTGATTCTGATCAAATTCTATTTCATCGGCCAAACACACCATGCCAATATCAAACTTTGTTCCGTCAATCGCTGCTTTGTTCAATTTGCGATTTTCATGCCAAGCAAACTCATCAAAACTGAGCTCTCCTGCACGACGGTTATAATTGTCGTTCATTAGTGCTTTATCTAATTTATCCAACAGTCCCTCAGCTACGGCAAGGCTTAGTGCTTGCCGTGTTTTGTGAAAATTTTCTCTTCCATAAACGACTAAATCAATATCAGACTTTTCTTTTTGTTGATTAATCAACATCGAACCTGTTAGCCCTAAATTGCAACGCTCAGCTCCAAAACGCACCAAAACAGGGATTAGTTTAAGTAGTTTCTCTTCAATTTTATCACTTGCATCACGTTGTAAAAGCGCTTGCATGCACTGTTCTGGGCAATAATGTCTAACAATATCTGATACTGCTACAGCGTGAAATTCTGCAGCAAATTGATCCGATTTATAATAATATCTCGGATAATATTGCAACAATAATTGATTTGCCGCTTCCGTATCAACCTTTTGCCAAAGGGCACCTTTCAGGACGTAACGCAGGAAACAAGCCACCTTACCTTCAACCGGCTGATAAGCCACCACCGCGAAGATTAAGCCCTCTTTAGTTTCAATATAATCTTTGGGTAAATAGGGGAAGAATCTATCTCTCATTTAACTTGTTATTATATACCTTTTTAATGCTCGGTGTTGGTCTTAGTTGCGGCGTTGCAGCCAAATCCATAAGCCTGTTAATGACAAAACAATAAATAAAATACCCACTAAATCCAATAGATAAATACCCGCAACTTTAATGATATTCCCATTATGAAGGTCTAAAACAAAACGCTCGACGGTGATGCCTTTGCCATGAAAATATTCCGCTAATTCAATTTTCACACTATCAGGCATGGGAAGTGGGATACTCCAGCCCACCCCTTGTAATGAAATTCTTTCCCACTGATCTAGTAAAAAATCGCTACGCCAGAGGCCATCACGTGTTTGAACAATAGGCTGGCCATGAAATAGACCAATATTCTGAATATGTGGCGGCACACCCGCAGTGGCACCCATTCGTTCAACAAACTCTCCATCATAATTAAGTAGTATTAATGCATCATCTGTTGCCAACACAAGCAAGTCATCCAGCATCACGCCTCCCAATAAAGGCCTTTCAATATGAGTAACTGGCTGTGCATCCATAAATACTTCTGAGCCAAATTGTGAAATCGTTCTATTTCCTAATAAATACACAGCATCGGGAGTAACCTCAGCAACATGATAGTGTTTCAATAACCAGTCCCATCTTAGGTAATGTTTATCCAATCCTAATTCGCTACTATGATTTAACATTATTCCTGTTACTGAAAATAGCAAAACAAACAAAGCAATGATGGGACCTATTTTACGATGTAACTTTCTCATAAATAAATGCCCTAGTTATTTTTAGCTAAATATAATGCCAGTCTCACTACTTTTGTCATAGCCCTAACCGATAATGTCGCTCCTGAAATGCCGTCAATCTGACGATCTAATTGATTATCATCAAGTTCAGCTTGCTTAAATTGTCTGGTAAATGCGCGATAACGGATTTCATCTCCGCGACTTTCACGAAAAGCCAGTACATTTACTTTTTCTACTTTATTGTCTGCAATGACTACACCAAAAGTAATGGGTTCTGTTTTGCCTATCTCTTCTAACACCCATGCAGTACGCTTTTTATTCTGCCAATATCGTATTCTAAGTCCTGCGTAGCGATGCCCTAAAATTTCCGCTACACCTTTGCTGATATCACCTTTCATCCA
>CAYSGK010000292.1:0-2089 GCA_964430395.1 uncultured Methylophaga sp. | reverse complement strand
AGTATCAACAATCACTTCTTCATCATATCCGCGTTCTGCATGGTCACGGTGAATCTTTTGAATCCACTCTAAGTTTACGCTTGGCACAACGCCTACGCCAAGATCTACATACTGTGAAGTATCAACACCTTTCTTCGCGTCTGCTGCCAAACCGTGCAAACCTTCGTAGAATAATAAATCACTACCTGCTTCAATATCTTCCCAAGGTGTAAATTCACCAGAATTCTGGCTACAGCCCAAACGAGCATTATGCTCTGCTGCTTCATCATCGTTGTGTAAATAATAACGTTTTTTGCCAATACCTGTTTCGCCATACGCCTTAAAGGTTGCTTCTAATGCAGCGAAATCATTTGCTTCAGGCCCAAAATGACTGAAATGAGTATTACCTTCAGCTTCTGTCTTCTTAACCATTTCACCAAATTCAACACGGCTTAAACTGTGAAAACTATCACCTTCAACAATTGCTGGATTAATACCTTCACGGCGGAAGATATTTTCAAAAGCACGCTTAACAAAAGTAGTACCTGCTCCAGATGAACCAGTAACAGCGACGACAGGATGTTTAATTGACATAAGAACTCCTAATTGAGAAATTGAGCGCTATATTTATTAATGGGGGCTAATAAAAAAGCGGATAGAAATATTGCTTGCGATACTAATGCAAACAGGCTGAAATTTGTATACCAATAATGGGGAGGGTATTGCTATTAAATAGCTGGCCAATTTCGATCTTATAACATGTATAAAAATGACTGAATACTCTTTTTTCAAAGTATATTTGCCCTTTTTCTTCATTTTTTTAACTCTTAGGGCTTGACATTTTTAGCAAACAAACTTGTCCACAGTTTCTGTGGATAAGTCTGTGAATATCCTTGTGAAACACCTCAAAGAGTGAGGCTGTATTTAGTTCCACTACAAAGTGGTCAATTTTTAACCACTTCTTATTATTAAATAATTATCAATAACTTAGGAGGCTTAATTAATGGGATTGACGTGGAATATGCGCAATCTTACACTTTACCACCACTATTTTGAGCTAATTGGCAGTCTGTGCATAAATACAGTGCCATTTAATTCGTTATCGCATACCATAAGTGCTTGTTAAGCTTAGGTTCATTGAAAAATTGAATCTGAGTTATACCTAATTGATAGGAGTGTAATTCAAGGTGATTTTAAAAAAAGGTGACAACCCTCGTGTTGGTTTTGTAAGTTTAGGGTGCCCTAAAGCATTAGTTGACTCTGAAAGAATATTGACCCAGCTAAAAACGGAAGGTTACGATATCGTTCCAGATTACGATGGCGCTGATGTCGTTGTCATTAACACCTGTGGTTTTATTGATAGCGCAGTAGAAGAATCTTTAGATGCTATCGGTGAAGCGCTTGAAGAAAATGGCAAGGTCATCGTCACAGGCTGCCTGGGTGCAGAATCTGACAAGGTACTTGATGCGCATCCTGATGTTTTAGCCGTAACAGGCCCTCACGCCTATGAAGAAGTTATGGGAGCGATTCACCAGCATCTCACGCCGCCGCATGACCCTTATCTTGACCTTGTCCCGCCACAGGGCATTAAACTCACGCCTAAGCATTATGCCTATTTGAAAATATCGGAAGGGTGTAACCACCGTTGCTCATTTTGTATTATTCCCTCTTTGCGTGGTGATTTAATCAGTCGTCCTATTGGCGATGTCATGCAAGAAGCAGAAAATTTAGTAAATTCTGGCGTAAAGGAGTTACTTGTAGTTTCTCAAGACACCAGCGCCTACGGCATAGACACAAAATACCGCACTGGTTTTTGGAATGGCAAGCCCGTTAAATCACATATTCAGCAACTTAGTGAATCATTAAGCGAATTAGATGCATGGGTACGCCTGCACTATGTTTATCCTTATCCTCATGTTGATAAGCTAATTCCGCTCATGTCTGAAAATATTGATAAAGGGATTCTGCCTTACTTGGATATTCCCTTTCAGCACGCTAGCCATAGAATATTAAAAGATATGCGTCGCCCTGCCCATGCAGAGAAGGTATTAACTCGCATTGAAAATTGGCGAAGCATTTGCCCTGACATCACAATCCGCAGTACTTTTAT
>CAYSGK010000291.1:0-2116 GCA_964430395.1 uncultured Methylophaga sp. | reverse complement strand
CGACAATTATTAGATTATGCAGCTGAACATCAGTTTGCGATCCCTGCGTTTAATGTGAGTAATATGGAACAAGTGCAAGCAATTATGCAAGCTGCGGATGCAGTTGATAGCCCCGTTATTTTGCAAGGCTCTGCAGGTGCACGATCGTATGCAGGAGAACCTTTTTTACGTCATTTGATTTTAGCGGCAATTGAAGAATATCCACATCTTCCTGTTGTTATGCATCAAGATCATGGATCAGAACCTGCAGTGTGCGCGCGTTCTATCCAATCAGGCTTTAGCTCGGTGATGATGGATGGATCGTTAATGGCAGATATGAAAACACCTTCTTCTTTTGAATATAATGCAAGTGTTACGCAAGAAGTAGCCAAGATGGCACATGCCTGTGGAGTCTCAGTTGAAGGTGAATTAGGTTGTTTAGGCTCATTAGAAACAGGCATGATGGGTGAAGAAGATGGTCATGGTAGTGATGAGAAGTTAGATAAAGAGCAATTGCTCACCGATCCTGCTGAAGCCGTAGCATTTGTCAAACAAACCGAATGTGATGCCCTTGCCGTTGCGATTGGTACTAGTCATGGTGCCTACAAGTTCACCAGCCCACCTACGGGTGACGTGTTGGCTATTAGTCACCTGAAGAAGCTACAAGAACGTCTACCACATACCCATTTTGTAATGCACGGTTCTAGCTCAGTGCCACAAGATTGGTTAAAAATTATCAACACCTATGGCGGTGAGATCAAACAAACGTATGGTGTGCCGGTTGAAGAAATCGTAGAAGGTATAAAATACGGCGTGCGTAAAGTGAATATTGATACCGATTTACGGATGGCATCCACCGGTTCGATTCGTCAGTATTTAGCACAACAAGAAAATGCAGCTGATTTTGACCCACGTAAATTCTACAAGGTTGCATTGACCGCCATGCAGACAATTTGCCAAGATCGTTATGAAGCCTTTGGTAGTGCAGGTCATGCCAGCAAAATAAAACCGATATCATTAGAAAAAATGATTGCACGCTATGCGAGCGGTGAACTTGCGCCAACGGGAATATAAAATTTACACTCTCTCGTCTTTGATCATAAAAATGCAAAGGCTATCAACTTAATTGAACTGGAGAATTCATTCTAATGAACTCACATACAAACTTAAGCCAATTTATTATTGAGCAACAACGTGCCAATTCGCAGTCAGCGGATGATCTATCTGGCTTAATGAATGATATTGCTAGTGCCTGTAAAAAAATATCACATTTAGTCAATCGCAGTGGCATTATTGGCATCGGTGGTGCAGCCGAATCAGAAAATGTGCAAGGTGAGGTGCAAAAAGAACTGGATATTATCACCAATGATGTGATGGTTGATCACTTAAATTGGACAGGGAATTTCGCCGCGATGGCTTCGGAAGAAATTGAAGAGATCATTCAAATCCCAGCCGACCTTCCTAAAGGCAAATATCTTATTTCATTCGATCCGCTTGATGGTTCATCTAATATTGATATTAATTTGTCTGTGGGTACGATATTTTCTATTTTACGCTGCCCAGAAGGCACCACTGAGCCTACTGTTGAAGACTTTAAACAAAAAGGCACCGAGCAAGTCTGTGCGGGTTTTTGTGTCTATGGCCCGACAACCATGATGATTTTAACCACAGGTAATGGTGTTGATGGGTTCACACTCGATCAAGATGTCGGTGAATTTATTTTGACTCACCCTCAGATGACGATTCCAGAAGACACGGCTGAGTTTGCTATTAATATGTCAAACCAACGCTTTTGGGAGCCGCCCGTGCAACGTTATATCGACGAATGCATCAAAGGTGTAGATGGTGGACGTGAAAAGAATTTTAATATGCGTTGGGTTGCCTCGATGGTGGCCGAAGTGTATCGCGTATTGACTCGAGGTGGTGTTTTTCTTTACCCACTGGATAATAAACCGACCACACAAGGTGGCAAATTACGCCTAATGTATGAAGCCAGCCCAATGGCATTTATTGTTGAACAAGCAGGTGGTGTTTGCTCAACAGGGCGTGAGCGTATATTGGATATTATTCCTGAAGGTGTTCATCAGCGTGTACCGGTTATTTTGGGATCTAAAAACGAAGTTGAGCGGATTATTTC
>CAYSGK010000290.1:0-2148 GCA_964430395.1 uncultured Methylophaga sp. | reverse complement strand
CTGCCGCCAGCACATCATCGCCTTGCTGAAAGTGAGTCTCTTTGCCCGTTCCTATTTTAGCTTTGGTTTTGGCTCCACCGCCGATGCTACCCATGATTTTAGCCAAATCAAATTCTTCACCCTTCTCAGCATCTAATGCCCTGATTCGAATAATTTCGGCTGTTGCAAAAATTCCGTCTGCGACTCTATTGACTTTAAAAAATGGTACCATTTGGCGTTGCTCAAGATATGCCATAAAAGAGTCGGTATAAACCGATTCAAGATTAGCTGATACCTCCAAGCGGACTTGATCATTTTCAACATCAATCAATAACAATAAACCTCGACTGCTTTGACTACGTTCACCAATATTAAGATCTTTAAACAACTTGGCAGCATACGTATTGATATCTTGCTGACCGTTCACCGTAACAACGCGATAATCAAAATCAAACCGATCTAATAACATCGCATGGTATTCATGGATATAGTTCACTTCATCCTCAGCAAAAATCTGCGCTGAATCCTCCACAATATCATCCGATGTCCATGCAAAGGAATTAAACAAACCTGGGGCGGTAACATATAAACCAGCCACCGACCCCAGCAGAATACACAACAGTAAAAATAAACGCATATATCTATCCCTAAATTTAATATAATTAATTTTTCAAGTTGAATTATTAATTATTATTAAATATAATGCAACAATATGTTACTATTTCTGCACTTCCTGGAATTGCTTTACTATGATTTTATGCCCTTCTTGTAAACAAAATCTACAGACAACCAAGTTGCAATGCCATCATTGTGATATGGAATTTAGTGGTGATTTCAAACTTCCTCGCCTAGCTAGACTACCGTCTGAAACACAAAGATTGATTGAACAATTTGTACTCTGTGGTGGCAATTTAAAAATTATGGCGGAACAACTAGAAGTCAGTTATCCCACCTTGCGAAAAAAAGTTGATGATATTATCGAACAAATGAAACAGCTACAACATGCCGATATTGAACAGCAGAATAAAATTCTTGATGATATTGAGCATGGCAGAATCAGTTCCCATAAAGGCATTAGAATGATAAAGGAGATGAACGGTGAATTATGAAGAGCGATTAGATAACATGGTCGCATCAGGCGCGATCTCATCCGAACAAGCTAAGGAATTAAAAACATCATCCATTGGGGCAAGCAGCAACCATTCCTCTCTAGTAAATAAATCAGCCCGAAAACCATTACCCATTGGTTTAATTCTATTTGCGACGTTCACTATTTTATTACTATCAGCCATTTTATTTATAGGTGGCTCTACCACCGACGCTACGCAAATCGTACAAGATGTATCCCAAACAATTAATCAAGCAGGAGAGGTTGGCAACATGAATAAATCACTACAATCATCATTATTTTTTGGCAGTATCATTCTGGTACCCATTTTTCTTATTTTAATGATATTTATGTTTACCTATAACAGCTTGATAAGTAATGAAGAAGAGGTATTAAACAGTTGGGCGCGAGTTGAAAGTAATATTCAACGCCGTGCCGATTTGATTCCCAACTTAGTTTCCACCGTCAAAACATTTATGGAACATGAAAGTCAGGTTTTTGATGAAGTCAGTGAAAATCGTGCAGGGGGACTGTCTGAAGTTGTCTCCGCTTTGGAAGATCTCGAATCCAATACAACACTATCAAAAGTCACTAAAGAAAATCTGGCAGATGAACACTTTATGAAAGCACTTGCAACAGAACAGTCACAACTAGGTCAACGCATCAATAAATTAATGGGCGTTGTCGAAGATTATCCAACTTTAGCTTCCGCCGATAATTTTATGAGCTTGCAAGCACAACTTGAAGGCACAGAAAATCGAATCAATATCGCACGAATTGTATTTAATGAAGCTGTTCGAGATTACAATAGCAGTATTCGAAAAATCCCTGGCAGTTTAGTTGCAAGCATAAGTGGCTTTAAACGCAAAGCTTATTTTCAGTCTGATGCTGAAGGCACTGCGTCCGATGTTCATTTTTAAGGTTTTTTAATGTGAATGGTAACGGGTAAAATAACTGTAACAATGATCGTTACTATGTGTCATTGATTTGGGTAGTTACGATTATAGGGTAATCCCCCCGAAAAATAATTGAAGTCAAAAGTGGAATTTTCTCTTATGCTT
>CAYSGK010000289.1:0-2153 GCA_964430395.1 uncultured Methylophaga sp. | reverse complement strand
AGTGCTAGCAGTGATGATGTTCTTAACGCGTAATATTGGTTCAGAAAAGGCATAACAAAGAGTAATTTGATCAGCAATCGTACCATTTATACATTGATACGCTTGCTCTTACAAAAAAGAGGAAACATATGTTTATCGGTCATCAAGCAGCATGCATTCCAACATATCAAGGGGTTCGCCAACTTAATTTGTTAAGTTAGTTTATAAAATAAGTCACACAGATTGTATAACAATCTGTGTCTTACACTACTGAAGTCATAATGCCAACATTAAATCCCTAAACATTTTTTCGGTCTCACCTACCAATTTAGCTGTTACTTCGGTTTTAATTTCATCAGACATTTCATTCATCTTGTCATACTCACCAAACGTGGAAGCCATTTCAGTTTTTTGAAGTGATGCTTCTGCTGTACCATAAGGATAACCATGAATAACATCAATTAATAAAGCATTGGCATAACCCTGCGTCTCAACTGCTTTCGAGGGCAGTATAAATGCACCAATGATCGTTAAATTGGCGATTGACAGGAAATTACTATCACTTTCCTCTCGACTATAGACTTCATAAATAAGCACTGCATCCATGTGTTGTCTTGCTGCCGCTAGTCTAATTTTATTCACAACATCTGCGACCGTATTACCAGTAGTTCTGTAATTAACAGATGTAACGGCCATTTCTGCAATCAATGGGCTTACTGGAACAAAGTTACCAAAATGTGAACTTATGTTTTTTCTGCTTTTTTCCCAGTATTCAATTTCCTTACCAGGGATAGACGTTAATTGTCCTCCATCAATTCTAGCGATACCTATCTTGGCTGGGAAGTTAAGTGTCGGCTCAATATTGGCAACTTGTTGAACCATTTTATTTATATTTTCTTCTCCATCTTGTCGTGAATAATAATTTTCTACTTGATTATATTTATCCAAATAACTTTTTCCAGAACTTGTTTGAATATGTTGTGAGCAGCCACTTACCATTATTATTAGCATGACTAACATTACTGATTTATTCATTATTTTCTCCTTAGATCATTAAATGGGAATTATTTCCCAATAATTCTGATGGGAATAATATCCCATTTTTTTGATAAAGCAAAATTTTTAGGTTAATATTTAACTATGACAAATTCATCTGCAGTGCTAACACAAGCTATAACTAGAGTTTTGAGACCCTTGGTGAAAATTTTGTTACGCAATGGCATCGCATTTAATGCGCTAAGTGAGCTCTTGAAAAAATTATATGTTGATGTTGCTGAGTGTGAATTTGGGCTTGAAGGCAAAAAACAGTCCGTATCTAGAATTGCAACACTTACTGGTTTAAATAGAAAAGAAGTGACACGTGCAAAATCATTAAAAGGTATTGACCTGCCTGAGCTGACTCAGCACTTTAATCGCGCTGCTAGAGTAATATCAGGTTGGTGCCGAGATAGTGATTTTCATACTAAAGAAGGCGAATTAGCTGATCTTAGCCTTGATGATGACAAGAAGAGTTTCAAAGAGCTCGCTAAACGATACAGTGGCGACATTCCTGCCACCACAATTGTAGATGAGTTGTTACATGTTGGCGCCATTACCCTGTTGGAAAATGGTAAATTAAAACTCTTGCAGAACGCATATATCCCTAAAAATAATTTAGATGAAAAACTTAATATTCTTGGGACTGATGTTGGTGATTTAATCCAAACAATTGATCACAATTTAACAAACACTCTTTCTGAATCAGCCTATTTTCAACGAAAAGTTGCATATAATGCCATTTATATCGATGATATTCCTGCTCTAAAAAAGCAAATTAACCTTTATTCTCAAAAGTGCTTAGAAGATATCGATGTTCTACTCGCAAGTCATGATAGTGACACTAACTCAACACTTACAGAAAAAGGTATATGTCGAATAGGTGTCGGAATTTATTATTTTGAGGAAAGACCTGATGAAACTGCCTAAATTTAGAACTATCTGTTTTGCTTTAGTGACTATTCTCTTTCTGGTTTCTTGTGCCACTACATCTCATATTGATGAGGGTGGGATAACAGGCACTGGCCACGAAGGTGAAACAAAAACTGGTTACTAAAAGCCTTATTCCCCATGCACCGTCACAATCACCCGCCGATGATGGCTATGAGTGCGGTGTTCCCACAAATAAATACCTTGCC
>CAYSGK010000288.1:0-2182 GCA_964430395.1 uncultured Methylophaga sp. | reverse complement strand
ACACCTTAAAAGAACATAATATTTCCATGCCATTCCCACAACGTGAAGTGCGGATTTTGGGTGGAGAGATGCCTAAATAGCTTAAAAGGATAGCCATGTATTCAATATTGATTCTCGGTGGTTATGGTAATTTTGGTAAACGCATCGTTAAAAGCCTAACCCATTTAGACAATCTAAATATACTGATTGCCGGTAGAGACCGTAAGAAAGCAGAACGGCTAACACAGCAACTTAGTGCATCATCAACAGCAATACTTACGCCTGTTGAACTTGATATAAATGCATTCAGCTTTGAAGCTCAGCTTGGAGAACTCAAGCCTAATACTGTTATCCATACTAGTGGACCATTTCAAAGCCAAAATTACCGGGTTGCAGAAGCCTGTATTAAACTGGAATGCCATTATATTGATTTAGCTGATGACCGACGCTTTGTATGCGATATCATAACTTTAAATGAGCAAGCTAAAACCAAAAATGTATTAGTCGTAAGTGGCGCCAGTACAGTTCCAGGGTTGTCTTCAGTCGTTATTGATCATTATTCATCCCAATTCAACACAATTTCATCTATTGATCTTGCTATTGCGCCCGGTAATAAGGCGGAGCGCGGTGAGGCAACCGTTAACGCTATATTAAGTTATACAGGACAAGCATTTGAAGTTTTCAGTCATGGTGAGTGGCGCCAAGTTTATGGCTGGATGGATGCTCGCAAAGTTAATTTTGGTGATATTGTGGGACAACGCTGGCTTGCCAATGTTGATGTCCCCGATCTTGAATTATTTCCATCGCGTTACTCCGTAAAAGAGTCCGTTAGATTTCAGGCTGGCTTAGAATTAGCCATTATGCACTTACCCATGGTTGCCATGGCATGGTTTGCAAAATTACATTTGGTAAAAAACTGGGCGCCATTAACAAAACCTATCGTAACGCTAAGTAATTTCTTTCTTAAATGGGGAACAGATCAAGGTGGTATGAGAATTATTATTAAAGGCTTAGATAAAAATAACAAGGCAAAAACTTTAACATGGTCACTTTATGCTGATAATGGAATTGGCCCCTACACACCCACTCTCTCTACAATTATTATAGCCAAAAACCTCATCACCGGAGACATTAACCAAACAGGCGCTGTGTCATGCCTAGGGTTGTTTAGTTACGATGAGTTATCTGCGCATGCCGAAACACTAGGTATTTATTTCAAGGAAGAGATTATTGGATAGTTATCTTATCCTGAAAGCACTTCATATCCTTTCAGCAACTATCTTAATTGGTACGGGGGCTGGCATTGCATTCTTCATGTTTATGGCCGCTCGTTCAAAAAATATCCCCGCGATATATTTCACTAGCAAACATGTGGTATCAGCTGACTGGATATTCACAACACCTGCCATCATCACCCAATTAATTACTGGTTTTTTACTAATGGAAAACTTAGATTATAGTTATAACTCACCATGGTTTCATTGGGCTATTGGTTTATTTATTTTTATAGGTTTATGTTGGATACCCGTTGTTGTGATCCAATATCGATTGCGCAATTTAGCAAAAACAGCTGTAGAAACTAAGCAGATTGATCCTAAATTTTATACGCTGATGCGCATTTGGATACTTCTCGGTATACCTGCCTTTTCTGCAATTATTCTTCTATTATGGATAATGGTTTTTAAACCTTTTTATCTTATCTAAACAATGAACATATCAACAGAATCTCTATTCAAGCTTGCAAAGATTTCGCTTGCATTCTTATGGGTCTTTACGGGGCTAACATCTCTTTTCTTTTCCCCTGAATTTGGACTTAACTTGTTGAAAACCATAAATATTACAGGTGTTAGTGCAGAATTACTTATATCTAGTGGAGCAATTCTTGATATTGCACTAGGTATTTGGCTTTTTTTATCATGGAAAATAAAACTCTGTTGCAAAATACAATTTTTCGCCATCATCACCTATACGATATTACTATCAATTATTGATGCTTCTTTTTGGCTACATCCCTTTGGTCCTTTAACAAAGAACCTGCCTATATTGGTATTAATCCTGATGGTCTTCGTGAATGAAGAAAATGCTACAAATTTTAATTAGTTTTTTCGATAACTAGTGAGATTCGGTTTAAACAGTCCACCATTTCTTCCGGTTCACAAACAAATGATTCAACAATAGTGAGCTGAACATGACTGGGAATAAA
>CAYSGK010000287.1:0-2185 GCA_964430395.1 uncultured Methylophaga sp. | reverse complement strand
CTGCTTTCCGTAGAGCTTTTCAAGTGATGCACCATATTTTGCCATGCCTTCTAACTGCAAAAGCGTGTTAATACATTGATATATTTTTAATCGCTGTGGATCTATTTGTCTAAAGTGCAGCAGCCATTCACAACCTTCTTGAATGCGTTCATTGTCCTGTACTTTTAGGGCAAGTAACGTGATAAGCTCAGCGACACGCAGATCTGCAAAAATACTATCTTTATCAGCGGGTAAACCAATCAGTGCGGCAACCGGGTGTTGATCATCTGCATTCAAATCATCGAGCTTTTCAATGAGTATTTCACAGTCTTGCTTGGTTTTGTCTTTGGCTAAAATGGCTTCTCGAACACCCATGCCGTTATTATTGTTTTCCCATACTAAATCATCGGGTGGATATATCTCAGACATTCCTGGCACTAATACACGACAGGCATAAACGCCTAACTCTTCATAATCCATAATGAAAATATCATTGCCTTCTTCGTGGATACGCTCGCATAGCCAGTCGAACTCTTCATTGGTTGTTGCTGCTTTTCCATCCCAATCACTGAAGTCATGATCGGGTTCGTTGCGTAAAAACTCCCAACTAACGATTCCACTTGAATCAATAAAGTGCGTTTCTAAATTTTGTGGGCTAGCGATTTCGTCTAAATCAAATCCTGCTTCGGCAAAGCCACCTAGCGCATCTAAGCCACGCCCTTGCAGTAGTTCTGTTAGCGCACGTTCAAGTGCTACTTCAAACTTTGGGTGTGCGCCAAAACTAGCGTATACGCCTTGATTTTCGGGGTTGAGCAATGTCACTACCATGACGGGATACTTTCCACCTAACGAAGCATCTTGCACCAATAAAGGATAACCAGCCGCTTCCAACTCTTTTATGCCTGCTTGAATACTGGGGTAGCGAGCTAATACTTCGGCTGGCACATTCGGCAGACAAATGCCTTCTGCAATAATCTTAAATTTAACGTAGCGCTCAAAAATCTCTGATAGTGCCTGCACACGAGCTTCATGCTTTGTATTACCTGCTGACATTCCGTTACTAACATATAAATTGCCAATAACATTTACAGGAAAATATACCGTTTCTTGTGTGCGTTCACACACATATGGAAGGGTGCAAATGCCACGTTTACGGTTAGCCGAGTTTGCATCTATTAAATTACTAGCATTTAACTCACCATCTGGATTATAAAAGTTTTGTAACTCTTCATTCAGTACACCTGCAGGCCAAGAGCCATTGCTATTAGCTTCAAACCACTTTTCGCTTTCATAATGTACAAACTTGCTATTAGAAATTTCATCCCCAAGATAGTAGTCTGCCCAGAAATAATGGGTTGAAAGACGCTCGAAAAACTCCCCCAAGGCACTAGCAAGTGCGGCCTTTTTTGATGCGCCTTTGCCATTTGTAAATAACAACGGACAGTCACGATCGCGTATATGGACGGACCAAACATTCGCAATTGGATTTAACCAAGATTGTTCAATTATATTGAATCCAATCTTTTGCAATTTTTGTTGCATAGAATTGATCGAATCTTCAAGAGCGGCATCTTTGCCTATGATGTGTGTAAGCATATTGGACTATAGTTATTAATAAGAGTGCTGAGATTATAGAAGAACAATGAGTTTAATGTATGAATAACATCGCAACAAACACAACCATTGAAACACCTCATGGGAAAATCCCACTATGGGTTTATATTGTATTCTTCTCAATTTTATTAGCTGCTCTCAGTAGCTTTGGTATTTCAAAATATCAACAACTACAAACTCAAAAATCAAATCAATCTCAGCGAACCAAGGTTGAAGAGTTACAACAATCATTACTGATACAAGATGATGTTATTAATACTAATTGGCTTCACACACTAAACCCATTAGTTAAAGATGTAAGAGGAAGTGTTCTTTGGAGTAGTACAAAGCAACACGGGATTATTAAGCTATACAATTTGCCCAGCCTTAAAAAGAACCAGCAATATCACTTATGGATGTATGACCTCAGCACAAAAAATAATGCACCTATTTCTGCACTTATTTTTAAGCCAGAATTCAAGAATTTAATCATACCATTTACGGCTAAACGCGCTATAACTACACCATTCAAGTTTGAAATAGTGCTCGAAGAAAAGGGTATTAAGGGTGGCCTATCTCTTTTACTGGCGCAACCTTGATTTATTTCTTGTGA
>CAYSGK010000286.1:0-2188 GCA_964430395.1 uncultured Methylophaga sp. | reverse complement strand
CATTATGTTGCTGACAATATTCTCTGCCATCATCACGCTCATGGGTACAAAAAAATAAATGATGTTTATAAATGTCTTTCATAGGTAAAAGGATAACGGATAAACGCCACCAGACAAACAAAATAGTCAAAATTAACCACTATTAGGGATAGAAATAAACTCAAATATAGTGATTAACTTGTCGATATCCGTGATAAGGCTATAAGAAAAAAGATAGTTTTTGGTATGATACTGGCAATACCTTATAAGTTGACATAAATGAACCTGATTTTAATCCTACTTATTATTAGCTGCTTATTTCTTATTATCTGGATAATTCATTTACACCGGAAAATAAGACCTCAAAACATAGCGGATAAATTACTACTTAAAAATGAGCGGCGCTTTCAACCGCTATTAGAAAGTATTCCTAACATTTCCGTTCAAGGCTATGACCGAGATCGTCGCGTTGTATTTTGGAATAAAGCCAGTGAAAAACTCTATGGCTATAGTAAAGAAGAAGCTATGGGTCAATTAATTGAAGACTTAATTATTCCTGATGAAATGAAAAGTATCGTAATCGAAGGCATTACTGATTGGATGTCTGGTGGCTCAGTAATTCCTTCGGCAGAGTTAACACTAAAAACTAAAGGCGGTCAGATTGACGTCTATTCTAGCCACGTTATGCAATATGATAGGAATGGTAACTCTGAAATGTATTGCATTGATATTGATCTAACGGCTCGTAAACAATATGAAAAGGCATTAAGACAAAGTGAACAAAGATCTCGTGCCATTATTGAAGCTTCACCCATACCTTTTGTTCTTCACACTAGCCAAATGGCACCCATCTTCCTCAATAAAGCATTTATCACTTTATTTGGATATGACTTGGCAGACATTCCTGATCATGACACATGGAAAAATAGGGCGTATCCAGACAAAGAATACGGCCTACAAATAGGGTTAATGTGGCAACAACGTCTCGAAGATTGCATAAAAAACGGTACGGCCTTTAAACCCCTTGAAATTACAATCTGTTGTAAAAATGGTGAATTTAAAACAGTTATGGCTCAAGCTTCTCTTCTTTTCAATGCTATTGATAGTGATATATTAATTAGCTTCTATGACATTTCTGATCGGAAAATATTAGAAGAAAAACTGACACTATCGTGGAATATATTCCAACACACCAGTGAAGGCGCATTAATTATCAATGCTGAAAGAGTAATTTCCGCCATTAACCCCGCTTTTTCAACAATCACAGGCTTCTCTGAAGCGGAGGTTATAGGAGAGCCATCTTCATTATTAATGACTGATAGGTATGATGCCGGTTTTTATACTGAAATGACTGCAGAGCTTAACCGTACAGGAAAATGGCAAGGTGAAGTATGGAATAAGCGTAAAACAGGTGAAGAATTCCTTGTATGGTTAACCGTTAATACTATCTACAATGAAGATAATACGGTTAAGTTACGTATTGGTTTGTTCTCTGATATCACCGAAAAGAAACAGGCAGAATTACTTGCTATTAAGCAAGCTAATTACGACAATTTAACAGCGCTGCCCAATCGCACCATGTTTAATGACCGCTTAGAACAAGAAATTAAAAAATCTATTCGTTCAAATAAGCCACTAGCGTTATTCTTTCTCGATTTAGATAAGTTTAAAGATGTAAACGATACATTTGGGCACCCTGTAGGTGATAAGCTACTTATCGAAGCGTCTAAACGTATTATAGGTTGCGTGCGCGATACCGATACTGTAGCACGGCTTGGCGGTGATGAGTTTACTGTAATTCTATCTGATCTAGATGATATTCATGGTATCGAGAGAACAGCCTCAAAAATTATCAAATCCTTAAGTCAGCAGTTCGAAATAGAAAATAATATTATCTATATTTCTGCGAGCATCGGCATTACGCTTTATCCTAATGATGCTAGCAATGTAAACGATCTGCTTAAAAATGCAGATCAAGCTATGTATTTTGCTAAAGATACTGGTCGAAGCCGCTTCTGCTATTTCACAGCACAAATGCAAGAATCATCGTTAGAACGGTTTAATTTAACCAATGATCTGCGAGTCGCCTTAACTAATAACCAACTAGAACTCTATTACCAACCCATTATTTATTTACCAACAGGTAAAATTCACAAAGCCGAAGCCTTGCTGCGATGGAAACATCCTGAAAGAGGCATGGTAAGCCCCA
>CAYSGK010000285.1:0-2188 GCA_964430395.1 uncultured Methylophaga sp. | reverse complement strand
CATTATGTTGCTGACAATATTCTCTGCCATCATCACGCTCATGGGTACAAAAAAACAAATGATATTTATAAATTTCTTTCATAAGTGAAAGGATAACGGATAAATACGCTCAGACAAACTAAATAGTCTAAATTCACTATAATTAGGGATAGAAATATATTCAAAGTCATGATTAACTTGCCAATACGTGATGTAGCTTTAAGAATAAGAGTCGAGTTTAGTTATATGATCTTTAAACCCCCTCATAAGTTGATATAAATGAATTTAATTTTAACTTTACTCATTATTAGCTCCGTATTCCTTATTTTCTGGATAGTTCGTCTACACCAGAAAATAAGGCCTCAAAGTGCAACTGACGAACAACTGCTTGAAAGTGAACAGCGCTTTAAATTGCTATTGGAAAGTATTCCTAATATTTCTGTTCAGGGTTACAACCAAAATCGTCGAGTTATATTTTGGAATAAAGCCAGTGAAAAACTTTATGGTTATAGCAAGCAAGAAGCTATGGGCCAATTAATTGAAGACTTAATTATTCCTGATGAAATGAGAAGCACCGTAATTGCGGCAGTGGATAATTGGATGGATGGTGGCGAGGCTATTCCGGCCGCAGAATTGACACTAAAAACTAAAAGTGGTCAAGTTCAGGTCTATTCCAGCCATGTTATGCAATATGATACAAATGGTGAGCCTGAAATGTATTGCCTTGATATTGATCTAACGGCTCGCAAGCAAGATGAAGTAGCATTACGACAAAGCGAACAAAGATCGCGAGCCATTATTGAAACTTCGCCCATACCTTTTGTTCTTCACACTAGCCAAATGGCACCCATCTTCCTCAATAAAGCATTTATCACTTTATTTGGATATGACTTGGCAGACATTCCTGATCATGACACATGGAAAAATAGGGCGTATCCAGACAAAGAATACGGCCTACAAATAGGGTTAATGTGGCAACAACGTCTCGAAGATTGCATAAAAAACGGTACGGCCTTTAAACCCCTTGAAATTACAATCTGTTGTAAAAATGGTGAATTTAAAACAGTTATGGCTCAAGCTTCTCTTCTTTTCAATGCTATTGATAGTGATATATTAATTAGCTTCTATGACATTTCTGATCGGAAAATATTAGAAGAAAAACTGACACTATCGTGGAATATATTCCAACACACCAGTGAAGGCGCATTAATTATCAATGCTGAAAGAGTAATTTCCGCCATTAACCCCGCTTTTTCAACAATCACAGGCTTCTCTGAAGCGGAGGTTATAGGAGAGCCATCTTCATTATTAATGACTGATAGGTATGATGCCGGTTTTTATACTGAAATGACTGCAGAGCTTAACCGTACAGGAAAATGGCAAGGTGAAGTATGGAATAAGCGTAAAACAGGTGAAGAATTCCTTGTATGGTTAACCGTTAATACTATCTACAATGAAGATAATACGGTTAAGTTACGTATTGGTTTGTTCTCTGATATCACCGAAAAGAAACAGGCAGAATTACTTGCTATTAAGCAAGCTAATTACGACAATTTAACAGCGCTGCCCAATCGCACCATGTTTAATGACCGCTTAGAACAAGAAATTAAAAAATCTATTCGTTCAAATAAGCCACTAGCGTTATTCTTTCTTGATTTAGATAAGTTTAAAGATGTAAACGATACGTTTGGTCACCCTGTAGGTGATAAGCTTCTTATCGAAGCCTCTAAACGCATCATAGATTGTGTACGCAATACCGACACCGTGGCACGGCTTGGCGGTGATGAGTTTACTGTAATTCTATCTGATTTAGATGATGTTCATGGCATCGAGCGAACAGCCTCTAAAATCATTAAATCCTTAAGTCAGCAGTTCGAAATAGATAGTAATATTATCTATATTTCAGCGAGTATCGGTATTACGCTTTACCCTAATGATGCTAGCAATGTAAACGATCTCCTTAAAAATGCAGACCAAGCCATGTATTTTGCCAAAGATTCTGGGCGAAGCCGCTTTAGCTATTTCACACCACAAATGCAGAAATCCTCGTTAGAACGATTTAACTTAACCAGTGATCTCCGTGTCGCCTTAGCTAACAATCAACTAGAACTTTATTACCAACCCATTGTTTATTTAGCAACAGGTAAGATTCATAAAGCCGAAGCCTTGCTGCGATGGAAACATCCTGAAAGAGGCATGGTAAGCCCCA
>CAYSGK010000284.1:0-2216 GCA_964430395.1 uncultured Methylophaga sp. | reverse complement strand
AAACATTCATCTCATTTAGCCATGGACGATGTTAAAGATTCAATTCGTGAACTTCAACATTATCGTGAGCATTTTATTAAGCTGCCTTAATTTAAGGAATCTCTGAACAAGTCATGATGATGCCTTATTCTTTCTTTAAAAATGTTGGGCTTTTCTTCTGTTTTTTGCTGTGTTCAAGTTTGGTATCTGTCGCTCATTCCCAAGCCATATTACTTGGACAAGAAAGCCTAGGCATTTTAAATGTGCACAGTCGTACTGATATTTTATGGTTAAGCTTATATGCTGGTGCATTACTCGCTCTACTGGGCTATAACTTTTTATTATTTATAACACTTCGTACGATTAGTTATCTCTATTACGCCTTACTTGTTGGTGCAATATTACTTGCCTATGGTGCTTTCAATGGACTCTGGTTTGCCACTTTGTGGCCAAATTCTCTACAGTGGCATGAACTATCATTGCCTATCGGCTTAATTCTCTCAGGTCTATTTTCAATACAATTTTCACGTTCATTTTTAAGCACTTCTTCACGTTACCCAAAGCTCGATAAATTTTTCCTTCTCCTCAGCTTGGCATTTGGGTTGACATTGGTCGCCACCCCATTTACGCCATTAATCTATATCTCTTTCGCTATAACATTACTGATAATTATTTTATGTTTCTCGGCACTTATCGCCAGCATTAAGACTAGCATGGAAGGCCATCGTGCATCTCAATTGTATCTGGCAGCATGGCTTGTTCTTCTATTTGGAATCAGTCTGTCTCTAGCAGTTCAATTCAGAATAATATCTAATCACTGGCTTGCGGACTACATCCTGTCTTTGAGCACACTCATTTTTGTTTTACTACTGTCTTTTGCTTTAGCTTATCGCATTATTGTTACCCGCAGCCAAACGGCCAAATTTCATCAACAAGTCATTGCTAACAGCAATGCAAAAGTAGTAGAACAAGTAAAAGAGCAGACAGCAGAACTCACTGAACTCAATCAACAACTCCGTCAGCAAGAAAGCGTGCTCAAAAAATTAGCGTTTTATGATGGGCTTACTGGCTTAGCAAATCGCGTGTTTATTCAAGAACAGCTAAAACAATTATTAATCCAATCTAAAAGAAATAAAACTAAGGTCTCTGTACTATTTCTTGATCTTGATGATTTCAAACCGATAAATGATGAACATGACCACAAAGTGGGAGATGCAGTATTAAAAATTATTGCTGATCGCTTACAAGCTACATTACGTGAAAGCGATGTGGTTGGCCGTTTAGGCTGTGATAAGTTTCTTGTGCTTGTTGAATCAACACGTGAAGATAACCATGATCCCCAAGAAGTAGAGAACAAAATTAACAAAGCTATTTCGCAACCCATATCTATGGATTGGTTTATCTTACATATATCCACCAGCATTGGCATGGCACATTATCCAAATGACGGTGATGATGTTGCATCACTTATTTCTGCAGCAGATAAAGCAATGCAAAATAAGAAAGCGGACAAGAAGGCTAAGTCCCAATAATTCCGCCATTATTTTTAGTTATCATAATAGTTGCTGAACGCGGCCTTCCTTCTTTCTGATGATCAGGCCAATTGCTGGCTGCATTGGGGTTTGATGGTGATTTTTCTATGCCTCGCTCGCCCATAACCGAAGGCACCTCTTCACCCGGATGTTGAATATTGACCCACATTGTTTTCAAGTCAGGCGTCATTACTACCCCCGTCACTTCACAAGCGATAGGTCCTGTTAAAAAGCGTCGTGTTTCACCGCTAGTCGGATCAACAGCTAACATTTGATTATTACCAAACTGTGCAAAATTATCTGTATTTAATTTGCTAGAACTAATATCTGTTTGCACCCATAACACGCCACGGCTATCAATCATCAAACCATCTGGATTCGCATAAATATCACCGTTCACCGTAGCGCCACTCTCAGCATCGCCTGCTAAGGCAAATACTTCCCAGTCAAACTTGATACTAGCGGCATCATCTTCTGTTAACCTCATAATGTGGCCAAATTGGTTATTATTTCGTGGGTTCGCCGCGTCATATTTAGGCTTACCTTTATCACCACGTTTAGAATTATTGGTCATTGAGACAAAAATATCACCCGTATCAGGGTGAGTTGTAATCCACTCAGGTCTATCCATTGGTGTCGCACCAACCACTTCTGCCGCCATTCGCGCGTGGACTAAAATATCGGCTTGGCTTTCAAAACCACTTT
>CAYSGK010000283.1:0-2262 GCA_964430395.1 uncultured Methylophaga sp. | reverse complement strand
CATCGAAGAAGCGCTTGAGCCATCCCACTTCGTCGTTCCATCTATTTGCAAGGGACAAAAAATTGCTCCTGCATTTTTTTGCATACACTCCATCCATGGAGATAAATAGCCATTGATGCATAGATGTGCCTAGAATTTGGAACTGCTCAAGCACTCTGAATCATGCAGATTGATGTAACATGGGTATATCATACCTTAAATTGGCAAAAACATCATAGAAGCGGCATTTATCACAACCGATTTAATTAAACGTCCTTCTTTTCGGGCAACAATTTCTGCTAAATTATCTTGTGTTGCAATTATTTTCCCAAATAAACGCTGATAGCTTAAATTGCGTTGCTCATCTGCCAAACTATCGCTTACAATTAACAAATTGCCGTTTATATCGTGTTTTTCAGCAAGCATCCAGGCTGCAATCTCAATATTTCTAGCACTGTTATACAATTTCTGCCCATCAATGCTAGTGAGATAAAAAAATGCCGTGTGGTCATCGTAAGAAGCCATAATCATTTTACGCAAGCCAAAAATGAACGGCAACACCCTATCTGTTCCTTGATAAGTTTCATCCAGTGCTATTCGCACAATATCATTAGCATTCATATGTTGCCATTGTGCATAACCAGCATCATGAGGATATGAAAACATACGATCGACACTTGCTTCGATACTTCGTTGTTTTATATCGTGGCGGCCTGACGGGTTACGATAATACAGCTTAATCATCAATTCTTTTAGGTACCGTATAGCAGCACGTTGATGGTATTCAATAACCTCATTAACATCACTTTTTGCTAATCGTGAAATCCCTGCTTTATCAGGATCTGCAACAACAGCCTCGTGCCGGTTTTGCATGCTTGTACATGCAAAAAAATTTAAACATAAGATAAGAATAAAAAGCTTTTTCAGTTTCATCATCCGAACAAACACACTATTTTTTATTGCTAGGTTTATATCTTGAACGTGACGAATGATTGCGTTTGCCACTATTACCTTGTTTATTTCTTCGTGGTGGTTGCGGTCTTTTTTCAGGCCTTTTGGCTGGTTTCGGCTGCTCTAACTGCTCATCAGAGGTAGTTGCGACAGGCAATTTATGCTTAATATATGCTTCAATATCAGGCAATGAAAAGGCATAGTCTTCGCAAGCAAACGTAATCGCCACACCACTAGCCCCTGCCCTAGCTGTTCGGCCTATTCGATGTACATAATCTTCAACATCTTGAGGTAAGTCAAAGTTAAAAACATGACTCACTGCCGGAATATGCAATCCTCGAGCAGCCACATCGGTTGCCACCAAAAAAGGAAACTCGCCATTTTGAAAACGTTTCAGCAAGCTTTCACGTTTTTTCTGTGGCACATCCCCAGATAAAAGTGCCGCTTTATATCCATTTCCCTCTAAAAAACCCCATACCGTCTCAGCAGCACGTTTAGTATTGACAAAGATAATGCCTCGAGCAGGTTGAATACGTTTAATTAACGCCAATAATAAAGGCACCTTTTCTTCATTGGCTGGGTAATAAACACTTTCTTCAATACGATCACTCGCTGCCTCACCGACCGCAACTTCAACTTTTTCAGGATTATTCATATGTTCATAAGCAAGCTCAGCGACTTTAAAACTGAGTGTCGCTGAAAATAACATTCCTAAACGTTCAGTGGGTGCAGGTACACGACGTAAGAAATAACGTACATCTTTAATAAAGCCGAGATCAAACATGCGATCAGCTTCATCTAATACAACTGCTTGAACAGATTTTAGATTGAACACATGCTGTTTATGATAATCCAACAAACGACCCGGTGTGCCAATTAAAATATCGACACCATCCGTAATGGCTGTTTTTTGCTTATCGTAATCTTTACCGCCATAAGCCACCACAATGCGCAGATTAGCTTCTTTATTAAGCAAAATCGCATCTTTAGCAATTTGATTGGCTAACTCTCGTGTTGGCGCAAGTATAAATGCACGCGGTTGTTTACCATTCCAATTTTTAGGTGGAGGTGTTGTCAGCAATCGTTGAAATGTAGCTAATAAAAAGGCAATGGTTTTACCCGTTCCAGTTTGCGCTTGCCCCGCTACATCTTTACCTTCTAGTAATAAAGGTAATGATTGTGCTTGGATCGGTGTACAAAACTCAAACCCCGCGCCCTGTAACCCTTTTTGCAGGGTTTCATGTAAAGGCAATGATGAAAAAGCCTGCTCTGTTAAATGTGTACTCATAGAAATACTTGCATTACCTGTGCTGATCGGAAAAAATGTCACTT
>CAYSGK010000282.1:0-2266 GCA_964430395.1 uncultured Methylophaga sp. | reverse complement strand
GTATATCAAACAATTTATCCTGCAACTCAGGGCCAACAAACACTTCAACCACATCAGAGGTAATAGTTTGGTCAAATAATAATCGGTTAAAGATCAACTGCTTTGTCTGTAAGTCATAGGATTGCTCTGCAACACTTAATTTGGCTTTATAGATGTAAAATAGTTGTTTTCCTCGCACTCGCTCGACTATTTTCTCTGCGTTATGTTCATCAACTTTAACTAACACTCCAGGAATTCTGGTGTCTTTGATGAATGCGGTGAAAAGGGGATGATGCCGAAGGTTCTCACCTGTTGTTGGCAGTAGGCTACCACCAACAGGTGAAAGCCTGACAGCAAAGCCACCTTGATCAAACTGATAAAGTGACAGTTGGGTTTTGCCAACCATATAGACCTCAGGCTGGGCATCAAGTTGTTTTGCCCAGGCTAGATAGTTATCCAATTCATCATCAATAAAGCTAAAGAAAGTTCTGCGCGCTGCAAATTGATTGGCACGAAAACCACCCCAGTACATAAATTTCTGATTCTTGCCTTTTAGATCATTTTTTGTACACGGACTGGTTTTGCACATATATTTTGCATAGGCTTTATCTGTCAGGGTAATGGCTGCCAGTTTGGTGATTAATGCATACCACTGGCGATCTTCGAGGATATCACCTGCCATGCCTTGGTTTATCGTCAGTTGTTGTTTGCCATTAAAATTTTCTTTTAATCGTTTTTTATTGGGCGGTGCGCTGGCGAGCTTGATTTTCATCAAGCTCGAAAAAACAAATGCGCTATTGCCTTGCATTTTTGCATATTGTTGCCTCGTTAATGATTGACCTTCAAGCTGAAGAAAATGCGTACCTATTAGAGGCAAGCCCCTATAAGCGACAATGGGCAGATCTTTAATCGTTGCCTTGTCTGGTGAGGGTAAAACAAGCAGATTATTGCCTTGTTTTATAAAAGGTGAGGCATAAGCAGGCGAGGTAAAATACAGCAGACTAAAGGTGAATAATGCCGATAATAATGATTTATACATAGTTATTGCTCCTGATTATTGAATCTTTGCTTCAAATACTTTGTCTTTAAGCAATTCATCAGCAAAAAATTCAATTGTTGATCCGGTGACATCATAAGCAAGATTAACGCCTGCATAGGTCGGCCCGTGTCGACTAGGCCTGGCATATTGTGGGCTATAGACCTCGCCTTTTACTGCAAAATAGAGCTGAGATAGTTGGCTGCGAGGCTGTTTGGTACGCTCTTGTAGCATCTCAGCATTATTTGCACTAAGTGGGAAAAATAGATGGTGTTTGCCGTCATCATTATTGCCATCAATAAACACTCGCTTTGATGGATCTCGTGGTGCATAGAAAAATATTTTTTTCGAGCCTGTACCTTGAGGAGGGAATAAGGATAAGTCAAACCCTTTTCGCTTAAAGTCGTACTCACCGAGTGTTACTGTACCTACAATATAACTTTCATCAGGGAGTGATTGTGCCCACGCTTTTAGTTTGGGTACTATTTTTTCAACATATTCGAAATATGCTCGGCGCGCTTTAAACTCATTAGTATTTTTGGTGCCCCCCCAAGATATCATTTGACGTGAGAAGCTACTACTGGAACGACTATCATCAGGATCGCCCAAGTAGTGTTGATGTGTAGCAGGGCGTAATGTGCTTACCAAGCTTTCAATATGATAGCGAGGAACATATTGATAGAAATAGCTATCAGAAGGACGTGTTTTTGCCCTAAACATATAAAGATCGCGAAAATGTTTAGATGAATTTTGTGCTTTACCACTGTTATCGATTTTAAGCTTGTCTTTCGTAACATATTGCGACATTAAATTGAGTAAACGTAAATTATGATAAATCAGCATATCATTTTGAAAACGTTCAACAACGGCATTACGATAAGTTTGTATCGTACTGCCATTGGCGCTGTAATCGATTTTTAATTGTTTATATTTTGGGATTAATGGTAGCCTGGGTAAGCCCTTGTAACTGGGTACATAAAGCGCATTGAAGTTTGTTTTATCAAGAGGTTCAACAACAATGAATTCGCCCACATCAAAACCAACAGAATCAAAATAGTGTGGTCTTTGGAAATAAAATTCCGGTCGGCTAAAGAGTGCTGTTAAATCGTGTGAAGGTGGTGAGGCGGTGGTTTGTTTTTTAGTCTGTGGCGGGGAGTCGCTGGGCGATGATTTATTTTTTTCTGGCAATATCCCTCCTGCTTTTTTTAGTAAATCAACTGCCTGATTCAAGTCACCTAATAAATCAGCAGA
>CAYSGK010000281.1:0-2268 GCA_964430395.1 uncultured Methylophaga sp. | reverse complement strand
TATACCCGAGTGACGGAGGAGTACATTCTATCTAAACCAGTTATTGATCCAACCGCCAAAAGGCGATGAAGGGGCAGCGTCTTGATTTTTCCCAATACAATCAACCGATAATGTCGGCCCTGTTCCTAATAAAAAAGGCAATTGTTGTGCACCACTACATGTTTCCGCCGAAAGATCACCAGTTTCCTGATCAATCCATAAATATTCTATACCTTCTGGTGCAGGTGAAGAAAAAGATTCTAATGCTTCTGTCGACATATAAGATGTCCACGCACGTAATGCCCCTCCAGATCCTGTGAAGGGCAACGGTGCATTATCATCCCGCCCCAACCAAACTACTGCCAGTCTATTGCCTGTAAAACCAGCAAACCAGCTATCACGCTGATCATCCGATGTACCTGTTTTTCCTGCTACATTAATATCTTTAGGCAACTGCCAATAAATTGATCTAGCGGTGCCTGCTCGCGCTACTTCTTGCAAACTATACTGCAAAAGATGAATAGCATTCGAGCTCACCGTTTGTTTAAGTTTAAATGGATAACGTGATAATTCCGTACCAGCACTGTCTGTGACCAATCGAATAGTTCGCAGTGGCATCTGAAAACCATTCGCCGCAATAGTTTGATACATTGTTGCTACTTCAAACGGCGACAACCCTTGAGCGCCTAATAGTAATGATGGGTAAGCATCAATCGGTCTTTTAACGCCCAGTCTTTGTAAGGTATTAATGACCTTATCAAGCCCGACGTCCATGCCCAATCGCGCTGTTGCTAAATTATAAGAATGTGCTAACGCTTCATGTAATGGCACAATACCGTGCGACTTATGATCAAAGTTTTTTGGGTTCCATACCTGACCCCCTTCCATTTTTAAGCTGTATGGCTCATCCTCTAGCTTGCTTATCAAAGTATAACCTTGTTCTAGCGCAGTTAAATACACTGCTGGTTTGACCAAAGAACCAATTGGCCTTACAGTATCTAGGGCGCGATTAAAACCTTGATAGCGTGTTTGTCGGCCACCTATTATAGATAAAACCTCTCCTGTTTGAGGATCGGTTACCACCATACTACCTTGCAAGCCTTTTACTTTTTCACCATGTTTTCCTTCAAGATTTTTAATCGTCTTAAGTAATGCTTTTTCAGCTTTATTTTGGGCGATAGGATCTAAACTGGTGAATACGCGTAAACCTTCAGACCGTAGGTCCTCATCATCGTAACCTTGTCTTAACTGCCTTTTGACTAGATCTAAATAAGCAGGATATGCTCCTTTAAGTAAGCTAGCTTGTTTTACAACGCCTAGCGGTTTTGCAATGGCACTTTGATATTGTTGCTCATCAATTTTACCTGTTTCAAAAAGCACCTTAAGCACCAAGTTACGCCGTGCTTTCGCTTTTTCTGGATGCCTGCGTGGGTTATAAGATGTCGGCCCTTTGACCATGCCCGCCAGCAAAGCAAGCTGATGCAATTTCAACTCTTGAATCGGCTGAGCAAAATAATATTGTGATGCTAAACCAAAACCATGAATCGCCCGAGCACCCTCCTGACCTAAGAAAACTTCATTAAGGTAGGCTTCTAATATTTCATCTTTGCTGTAGTGTCGCTCCAGCAATAAGGCCATCGGGATTTCTAATAATTTGCGTGCTAATGTGCGATCCGATGTTAAATAAAAATTCTTAATTAACTGTTGGGTCAGTGTGCTGCCTCCCTGAACAAAATGACCTACTTTTAAATTGGTCCACATTGCACGAGCAATGCCACGTGGCGAGACACCATGATGCTTATAAAAATTACGATCTTCAATGGCCACTAAGGCATCAGCCAAACCTTGAGGTGCATCTTGTAACTGAATTAAGTCGCGATCTTCATTATTTAATGGATAAATTCCACCAATCAAAACGGGCTCTAAACGCACTAAAGTAAGTGATTTACCGCGGTGATCACTTAAACCTGATAACTGCTTATCTGAGAATTTTAATATTAGTTTTTGAGCATGCTCATTACCATCAGCAAACTCAAATCCACGCGTCGAAATAATCGCTTTTGTGGATGAAAACTCAGCTTGTCCCGGCAGCGTTACTTTTTTTACAAACTGATAACCTAAACCACGTAACTCAATCTTCAATTCTGCAATCGTTAACTGTCGACCCACGTACAACTCTAATGGGCGCGCATATACTTTTGCCGGCAGCGCCCAGCGTTTGCCTTCAAACTTGTGGCGAATTTGATTATCGAGATAGATTGCACCTAAGCCCATTAAGATGATCACTAC
>CAYSGK010000280.1:0-2296 GCA_964430395.1 uncultured Methylophaga sp. | reverse complement strand
GCCCGATATATCATAAGTCACACGAGAAACATTACTAATCTCATTAATAATCCGATTAGAAACCAAGCTCAAAAATTCATACGGCAGATGCGCCCAACGAGCCGTCATAAAGTCTATCGTCTCTACCGCGCGCAAGGCGATAACATAATCATAACGACGACCATCACCGGTTACACCGACAGATTTAATCGGTAAAAAGACCGCGAATGCCTGTGAGGTTTTATCGTAAAGGTCATGTTTATAAAGCTCCTCGATAAAAATATTATCAGCAAGACGAAGAATATCAGCAAATTCCTTTTTAACTTCACCCAATATTCGCACACCTAAACCAGGCCCAGGGAATGGATGACGATGTACCATTTGCGCGGGCAAACCAAGCTCAATACCAATGGTGCGAACCTCATCTTTAAAGAGTTCACGCAATGGCTCAACAAGCCCTAGCTTCATATCTTCTGGTAAACCACCCACGTTGTGATGTGACTTAATCAAATGCGCTTTACCTGTTTTACTGCCCGCTGATTCGATAACATCAGGATAAATCGTACCCTGTGCTAACCATTTTGCATTGGTGAGTTTACTTGATTCTTCTTCGAAAATTTCTACAAATAAATTGCCGATGATTTTACGTTTTTCTTCTGGGTCTGTTTTTCCTTTCAATGCTTCAAGATAGCGTGCTTCTGCATTCACGCGGATTACTTTTACGCCCATGTGCTCAGCAAACATAGTCATCACTTGATCACCTTCATTCAAGCGTAATAAGCCTGTATCTACAAATACACAGGTCAGTTGTTTGCCAATTGCTTTGTGTAACATTGCGGCAACAACGGATGAATCAACACCGCCTGACAAACCAAGAATGACTTCATCATCACCCACCTGCTCTTGCACGTTTTTGATGCTATCTTCAATGATGTTTTCTGGCGTCCATAAATTGGCACAACCACAAATCTCGCGCGTAAAACGCTCAAGAATGCGCCCACCCTGCTTTGTGTGGGTTACTTCTGGATGAAACTGAATCCCGTAGAATTGTTTCTCTTCATTGGCGATGCCTGCTATCGGCGCATTCTCGGTACTTGCCATGAGCTTGAAGGATTCTGGAATCTCTACGACATGATCACCGTGTGACATCCAAACATCTAATAAGCCATGACCTTCTGCATTAACTTCATCTTCAATATCTTTAAACAATGCCGTATGCCCACGCGCACGCACTTGAGCATAACCATATTCTTGATGATCTGCTGTCTCAACCTTGCCACCAAAATGCATCGCCATGGTTTGCATGCCGTAACAAATACCGAGCACTGGCACACCTAGGTCGTAAACCGCTTGAGGAGCAACGGGAGCATCATCACCAATCGTCGATTCTGGCCCACCTGAGAGAATAATACCCTTAGCTTTAAAATCGATAACGTCTTGGCTACTCACATCCCAAGGATAAATCTCACAGTAAACACCAACTTCACGCACACGTCGTGCTATAAGTTGAGTATATTGAGCGCCGAAGTCTAGGATTAGGATGCGGTCTGTATGGATGTTATTTGTCATGGTTTTATCTGCTTAAAAGATTAAAGATTTTTTTGCCACGGTATCCATGATAAGGACATGAAAGGACACGAAAAAAAAACAAAATATAAAAAAGGTCTTTTAGAATCGTTCTGCTTGCCCCCGTTTTGTTTCAGTACAAGGCGGGAAATGTGAGCTTACAAATGCAAGTGATCATTTTCCAACGCAGTAATGGAACAAATAAGGGGGTAAGAAGAATGATTATGAGTGGTAGTTAGGTGCTTCCTTGGTAATCGTCACATCATGCACATGGCTTTCCGCCATACCTGCGCCTGTAATTCTCACAAACTGTGGCTTGCTACGCATTTCTTCTAAATTTGCACAGCCCACATAACCCATACTTGAGCGTACACCACCTGTTAACTGGTGAATAATTGGCGCTAGTGGACCTTTATAAGGTACCTGCCCTTCAATGCCTTCTGGTACCAATTTATCTGCGGCATTTTCTGACTCTTGGAAATATCGATCACTTGAACCATCAGCCATCGCTGCTAATGACCCCATACCGCGGTATGATTTATAAGAACGACCTTGGTAGATACTGATTTCACCAGGCGCTTCATCCGTGCCTGCAAACATGCCACCGAGCATGACACAATGTGCACCTGCCGCTAAAGACTTGGCTATATCACCAGAAAAACGAATTCCACCATCTGCTATCAATGGTACACCACTGTCTTTCAATGCTGCAGCAACATTCATAATCGCTGAAATTTGCGGAACACCTACA
>CAYSGK010000279.1:0-2308 GCA_964430395.1 uncultured Methylophaga sp. | reverse complement strand
GGTATATACCCATTCCCATTTTTATCTGCAGGAGAGATCTTTTTTAAGATAGATCTTCTTGCTGTAATTTATTCTATGAGAAATAATTATGAACTATAACAAAACCAAAATAAGCGTATTAATCGCTTGTGCAATAATGGTCAGTAATCCAGTTTTTGCTGATGATATTACTGATTTAAAAGCAGAAGTCGCCCAAATGAAGGCAGACTATGAACAACGGATCCAGCAATTAGAACAACGTCTTGTCAAAGCAGAAAACGAAACTAAAGCCGTGCAAACTGAAGTGGCCGTTGTTAAAGCAACACCACCACCCAAAGTACCGCAACGTAGTAACAGTTTTAACCCAGCCATTAGCATGGTGTTAAATGGTCAATTTAGTGGCTATTCAAAGAATCCTGCTGATTATCTTTTAAACGGTTTCTCTCTGCAAGAGGAAGCGGGCTTGGCAACTAAAGGTTTCTCCTTGGGTGAAAGTGAACTGACTTTCAGTGCTAATATCGACCAACTATTAGCAGGACAAGCGACCTTTTCATTAGCGGATGATAATGGCAACACCAGTGTTAGTGTGGAAGAAGCGTTTATCGAAACACTTGGGCTAGGTCATGGTTTAACACTTCGTGCCGGCCGTTTTTTCTCCCCCATTGGCTATTTAAATGAGCGTCATGCTCATGCCTGGAATTTTAGTGATGCACCACTTATTTATCGTGGTTTATTTGGTGATCAACTCTCCACTGATGGCCTAAAATTAAGCTATATTTTACCCACAGATCAACTGATTGAGTTGGGTGGAACCGTGGGTAATGGTAATCACTATCCAGGTAATGGTACACATAGTGATGTTGGTGACTGGCTAGTCTATGCTAAAACAGGTGGCGATATCGGCTTTAGTCACAGTTGGCAAGCGAGTGCCGCTTACTGGCAATCCACACCTAAAGATCGTGCGATAGGTAATGGCTCTTCGGCCGTTACTTTCAGTGGTGATACTGATATTAGCAATCTCTCATTTATTTATAAATGGGCCCCAAATGGTAATCCCTATCAGCATAATTTCACCTTGTTGACGGAATATTTCTATGCTCATGATAATGGCAAACTGATTCAAGGCGGTTCAACAAATTATAATGGCAAACAATATGGTGGCTATATCGAGGGCATCTATCAATTTATACCTCATTGGCGTACCGGTTTACGTTATGACCAGTTAGGTAGTTCTCTTAAGGCATCCAATATAGGTTTTATACAAAATGCTAATTTGAACATGTCTGGCGATAAGCCACAACGCTATAGTGCCATGGTGGAATGGTTACCCAGTGAATTTAGTCGTGTTCGTGCCCAGATTGATTATGACAAATCATTCAATGGCAATAATGACACACAATTCTTCTTACAATATACCGTCAATATCGGCAGCCATGGCGCCCATACTTACTAAGGATATAACAATGAAAAATATACTTTTTATAAGCTTACTTTTAAGTAGCTTTCCTGTTTTTGCAGATCTTACTGCTTTTGCCTGTGAACCTGAATGGGCTTCATTATCTAAAGAATTAGGAGGTGATAAAATAACTGTTTTTTCAGCAACAACAGGCTTACAGGATCCGCATCATATTCAGGCTCGACCAAGTTTAATTTCAAAAGCAAGGCGTGCTGATTTATTAGTCTGTACCGGTGCTGAACTTGAAATAGGCTGGCTACCGCTATTACAAAGAAAATCAGGCAATGCAAATATTCAGCTTAGTGCACCCGGTTATTTTATGGCGACAGACTATGTTCGACTGATTGATATACCGACGGCACTTGATCGAAGCCAAGGCGATGTTCATGCCGCAGGTAATCCGCATATTCAAACCAGTCCGTTAAATATTCAATTGGTTGCCAAGGCTTTGTCACAACGCTTACAAAAGCTGGATCCAGCCAATGCTGACTATTATCAACAACGTGGACAGGATTTTATGCAACGCTGGTCAGCTGCTATCGAAAAATGGCAGCAACAAGCGGCACCATTGAAGGGCGTTGCCATTGTTGTTCAACATAAAAGTTGGGGGTATCTGTTTAACTGGTTACATTTGAATAAAGTTGCCACACTGGAAGAAAAACCAGGTATTCCACCCAGTGTAGATTATTTAAATACGGTGCTCAAAACATTGAAAACGACACCTGCCAAAATGGTTATTCATGCTGCTTATCAACCGAGTAGAGCAAGCGATTGGTTGGCAGGCAAGATCACGATTCAAAATGTCACCTTACCTTTTACCGTCGGTGGAGACAAACAAAGCCACGATCTATTTAGTTTATTTGATGACACCAT
>CAYSGK010000278.1:0-2316 GCA_964430395.1 uncultured Methylophaga sp. | reverse complement strand
GCATTCAGTATGGGTGCCAAAAATCTGCATCTTGATTGATTACAGGTATATACCCGCGAAGTGAAAATTGAATGAAAAGAGTATTAGTTATTGGCTATGTATGGCCTGAGCCAAATTCATCTGCTGCCGGTCGGCATATGATGTCGATTTTACGTTTGTTCAAACAGCAACATTGGTTGGTCGAATTTGCAACGCCTGCACAAACAACAGAGCACATGATTGATCTAGCCGGCGAAGGTATTTTAAGTCAATCAATTGAACTAAATTCTGATAGCTTTGATGCCTATATATCGGACTATCACCCTGATATCGTGCTTTTTGATCGGTTTATGATGGAAGAACAATTTGGCTGGCGAGTTGAAAAAAACTGCCCCAATGCGATTAAGGTATTAGACACTGAAGATTTACAATGTCTACGTCATGCACGACATCAAGCCCATAAGGCTAACCGTGAAATGACGCAACAAGATTTATTTAATGATCTTGCCAAACGAGAAATAGCGGCAATATTACGCTGTGATCTTTCACTTATTATTTCTAGTTTTGAAATGGAATTATTGACTGATAGCTTCAAAGTTGATGCTGGTCTATTGCATCATTTACCTTTTATGGTTGACCTTGCCAGCCTGCCAGATAAAACACGCCCCTTTGCTGAGCGAAAACACTTTATGACCATTGGTAACTTTCGGCATGCGCCAAACTGGGATCAAGTCTTATATCTTCAACAAATCTGGCCATTAATACAAAAACAAATTCCTGATGCCGAGTTACATATTTATGGCTCTTATCCGCCACCTAAGGCGACCGCTTTAAATAACCCTAAAAAAGGTTTTTTGATTAAAGGCTGGGCAGATAATGCGCTTGATGTAATCGAACAAACACGTGTTTGCTTGGCTCCAATACGTTTTGGAGCAGGAATGAAAGGAAAGTTATTTGACGCCATGTTAGTCAAAACGCCCAGCGTAACAACATCACTAGGTTGTGAAGCAATGGTGCAAGCAGATGAGCAATGGCCAGGAATGATTGCTAATACGATTAATGATTTTGTCGATGCATCAGTACGTTTATATACAGATGAATCCATTTGGGGAAAGAGTCAGAATAAGGCCGTTAAACTTCTAAAAGACCATTATGATGGTAACCGTTTAGGCAAACAATTAATCAATAAGATTGCTGGAATTGATAACAATTTAGCTGGGGTTCGTTTAGCCAATTTTACAGGTGCAATGTTGAAGCATCACACAATGATGAGCACACAATATATGTCACAATGGATAGCTGAAAAAAACAAACGTAGATAAAACTGCCAGTCAGAAATAATTCTGACTGGCAAATATTTAGTGCTTAATGTATGTTTAAGCTATAAGAAACATTGGTTGCAGGATACGTTTTATTATCCGTTGTTAAATCTTTTTGGCTATCTAATTGCTCTTTAACTGTTGGCGCATAAACACCTTCTTCAGTGTAATAAACATTAGTCGCCGGATAGAATTTATAATCTCTTATAACCTCTTTTTGGCTGTCTAGTTGTTGTTTAAATGAAGGAATCATTACACCTTCGTTGGTATAAACAACATTATTAGCCGGATAAAACTTATAATCCTTTAACATCTCTTTTTGGTTATCTAACTGTTTCTTAAATGTCGCTTCAGAAGTTGAAGCATTCTGTTTATAAGAAACCGATGTAGCAGGATAAAAAGTGTAATCTACTAATTCTTGTTTCTGGCTATCAAGTTGTTCTTTAAATGTAGGTACAAATATACCTGCATTTGTATAAAAAACATTTGTTGCCGGATAGAATTTATTATCTGTTATTAATCGTTTCTGGCTATCAAGTTGTGCCTTAATATCAGCGTCACTCATAACGGCTTGTGCTGACATCACTGAGACACTCAATGACAAAAGTAATGCTGATAAGATTGTTTTTTTCATATTGTACCCCTTAAATAATTATGGATACATTATAAAGATTGTTTATTATTAAGACTGCAGATATGCTTCCCGATTAAAGCAATAAATTATCCCAGTTTTATAGGAACTAATTCCCTACTCATCGACAAGCGTATCGCATTTATAAAATGCACCTTCATTTCCAAGGGTGGAAACCAGTTTTGGTAATATATGAGACATTTTCTCTTTCAAGGTCCATGGTGGGTTAATAACGATTATGCCGCTCGCTGACATGCCACTGCCAAATTGATCTGGTGCAATCGCTAATTCAAACCGCTGAATTTTCTTAATTCCACTACGAATAAATTTTCGCTCTAAAATATCTATAATGGTACGATCAACCACCGGATACCAAAGTGCATACAT
>CAYSGK010000277.1:0-2320 GCA_964430395.1 uncultured Methylophaga sp. | reverse complement strand
CTATATAGGCATCGATCTCGGCACTTCAGGATGTCGAGTGATTGCCATTGATGAACAAAACACTATTATCGCTGCTGAGCAACAAGCACTGGTCATTCCAGCCACGATTCACCCTCAATCAGAACAAGATCCTGATGCTCAATGGCAAGTAGTTCTACAAACCTTAACTCAGGTAGTGTCACAGTGTCAGAATCATATTATTCAGGCTATTGCGGTGGATGCAACATCAGGGTCAATACTAATTACTGATGCACAAGGCCGCTCCCTCACTCCCATTTTAATGTACAACGATGCTCGAGCAGTTGTAGAAAGTAAATTAATCGCCAAAGTCGCGCCGAAAGAGTCGGCGGCTCATGGTAGTTCTAGCGGGCTAGCCAAGCTACTTTATTTACAACAACACAGTAACAACCCCACCGATGCAAAATTATTGCATCAAGCCGATTGGATTAATTTCAAACTCGGTGCGCCATTAGGTATTAGCGATCATAATAATGCGCTTAAAACAGGCTATGACCCCGTTGAACAATGCTGGCCCAAATGGATTGGTTCCCTGATGGATACATCAATGTTACCTAAAATCATTGCTCCCGGCACGCCAATCGGAACCTTATCAACATCATTATGCCAATATTTAAAATTAACACACACACCCAAAATCATTGCTGGCACGACCGATAGTATTGCAGGATTAATCGCTACCGGCGCACATAAAGTAGGTGATGCCGTTACGTCATTAGGCTCAACATTAGTGGTTAAACTGATTAGCGATAAACCTCTCTTTATTGCCGAACAAGGTATTTATAGTCACCGGCTGGGTGACAACTGGTTAGTCGGCGGCGCATCAAATACTGGCGGCGCGGTACTTAAGCATTATTTTGATAATCAACGCCTTAATGTCTTAAGCCAGCAGATTAACTTGGATAAAACGCCCGTTGATTATTACCCTTTATTAAGTGTTGGTGAACGCTTTCCTATCAATGATCCTCATCTTCAACCCAAACTCACGCCTCGCCCAGCCGATGATGCTGAATTTTTGCATGGACTATTGACGGGCATAGCTAAAATCGAACAACAGGCGTATCAGTGTTTACAAGATGCTGGCGCCGCGCCTTTAACATCACTTCGTACGGTAGGTGGTGGCGCTGTTAATAATGTATGGCAAACTTTACGCCAAAAGTGCATTGGCGTACCCTTTATCACACCCCAACATACTGATGCAGCCTATGGTGCTGCCTTGTTAGCTAAAGGAAGTTTTAAATCGTGAATGAATTATTTAAAGGTGCAGGCTATTTATTGAAAGGTTTTGCTTTGATCCACAAAAAGGGTATTCGCCGCTTTGCTTACATTCCCATGGCAATTAACACCCTACTATTCAGCTTAGCTATTTGGCTAGGCGTGAGCAAATTTGACCAATGGATAAACAGCTTTATACCGACATGGATACCCGAATGGCTACTAAGCTGGGTAATGTGGCTTATTTGGCCTTTATTTGCAGGTTTACTTATTTTAATCGTCTTCTTTAGCTTTTCGATTATCGCCAATCTCTTAGCCGCGCCGTTTAATGGTGTATTAGCCGAAGCCGTAGAAACAAAACTATTAGGCGAAACCCCACCCAGTCTTTCATTTAAGGAAATCTTAAAAGATGCCCCAAAATTACTATGGAATGAAATTCGCAAGTTAATATATGTATTACTTTGGATGGTGCCACTGTTTATCTTCTCGTGGATACCAGTGCTAAATATCATCGCTCCAGTATTATGGATCGCCTTTTCAAGCTGGATGTTAGCACTTGATTATCACGATTACCCAATGGGCAATCACCAGCTCACATTTCCACAACAACGTGAATTATTAAGACAAAAGCGTTTTCTTGCACTGGGGTTTGGCGGTGCAACACTAGCGGCGACCATGATTCCATTGGTGAATTTTTTAGTGATTCCTGCGGCGGTGGCTGGAGCCACAGCTTTATATCTTGAGCATCTAAAGTAGAAATTTATTCGCGCTTAAGTGTCGCACAGCCAGCTGTGGCCTGTTCATAAGCCTCAACGTAGCAAGCACCAATCGTATTACCATCAAGAATTCGACCTTGAACAAAACCTTTGCTCGGGGTTGAGACCCAAGTAAATGAAATATTATCCGGATAAATGACACCAAAGAAGTTTTTAGTGCCATCCGCATAAGTAAATGTGCCTCGAAAACGGCGATCTTTTTGCTCGGTTATTTTGATCGTTTTATTATCCCATTCTTTATAACCTTTAGAATCAGACACCGTTACGTTTTTACCACTCCATGTGCCTATCAACTTAGGAATATCTTTATC
>CAYSGK010000276.1:0-2335 GCA_964430395.1 uncultured Methylophaga sp. | reverse complement strand
ATGTTGAGCGCAGCGAAACAACCCGAAGGGTGAAGTACAGGGAAGTACTTCATAGGCCGGCGAGGTCAGGATTCAATCCCGATCCTGATATAAACTGACAGCTATTATAACCAGCTTTCAATTTTTGCCTTGTCAGGTATTCCACCCGCATGCACAACCGTTTCGTCAATGACAACACCAGGTGTAGACATCACGCCATAGCTCATGATTTGGGCCATATCTTCAATTTTTTCGATTTGTACGTCTATGCCTTTAACTTTTGCTATTTCGGTAATTAATTTGGCGGTGTTTTCACAATTCGCACAGCCGCTACCAAGTACTTTTATGACTTTCATTTTTCATTCCTTATTTTAGATTTACTAGCAACAAGATTGTCCACTCGGGGTATTAGAGCAACATGCCTCTGCTTCGGTCTTTGGTTCGTTTGTAGTACCACAACATTGGCTTGATGATTCATCATCAAGCGGAAGTAAAGCAGACTTCTCATCAAATGCAGCATCTATTTTTTCGGCGGCTTCATCACGGATATGGCGTGCAATCTCAACTGCGGCGTTGATCTGGGATTCGGGTATTCCCATGCTGCGAAGTTTGTTTAGCTGGCACATGCCCATTGCAGGATGCTTCGCAGCAATACCTGATGCGAGTGAAATTAATGCAACTATGGATGAGTGTAATTGCGGTTCATTAGATACATTTTTTGACATAGTGGACTCCTGTATTAAGCGGCTATGCGGCTATAAAGTTAAAACCCCAGCCAACGAGTGTGAAAGAAAGGGCTAAAACAGCGGCGTAAATTGCGAGTGCCTGCCATTTTATGACTTTTCGCAAGATGAGCATCTCTGGCAGGGATAAAGCGGCAATACTCATCATAAAGGCAAGTGTCGTTCCGATGGCAACACCTTTACCCATCATGGCTTCTGCAATAGGAATTACACCAGTTGCATTGGAGTATAACGGCACGCCCATTAAGACAGCTAGTGGTGTAGCGAGCCAGTTGTCGCCCCCAAGATTATTGACAACCCAGGATTCCGGGACAAAACCATGAAAAGCAGCGCCCACTGCTATCCCGATCAGTACCCATTTCCAGATTCTTCCAACGATTTCTTTTACTTCTCCCCAGGCATAACGATGTCTGCCTAATAATGAAGTATCTTCCTCTATCGTTGCCATCTCGCCCATTTGAATGTTCCAAACATATTCTTCTACCCATTTTTCGGGTTTGAACTTTTCCATCATGACACCGCCTACATAGGCAACCAATAAACCAGCGCCAACATACAAGGCTGTTAGTTTCCAACCTAAAATTCCAATTAGAATGACGACGGCAACCTCATTTATCATCGGGCTAGCAATTAAGAAAGAGAAGGTAACGCCCAAAGGAATGCCCGCCTCAACAAAACCAATAAATAATGGCACAGAAGAACAGGAACAAAAAGGCGTCACAGCACCCAGTAAAATTGCTAACGACCGTGCTAACCATTTCGGTTTGCCCCGTACATAAGCGCGTACTTTTTCAGGAGTAAGCAGGGCGCGTAGCAATCCCATGATATAAATGATAAGCAGTAGCATAATGAATATTTTAGTGATATCCATTACAAAAAATTGCACAGCATGTCCTAACGAGCTGGATGGCTCGAGACCCAAAAAGCTAAAAGCAATGAAATTTCCTAATTGTTCGAACATCTTTTTAATACCTGTTAGTAAGCAAAGAGTATATTCGCCAAAACATATATATGTCAATTCGAATATTGTTTTTCTAAACAGGCAAAAGAGTGTTAATATTTAGTCATGATAACGCCAGAAGAATTCACCAAAGCACTTTCAGACCCAACCAGGCTGAGAATTCTAGTGCTTCTTACGCAGGTGGAAGAACTCTGCGTCTGCCAGTTAACCGAAGCACTGGAAATGATTCAACCCAAGATATCCCGACATTTAGCTGTGCTAAGAGAAACAGAAATTCTTCTTGATAAACGTAAAGGGCAATGGATTTTTTACCAACTACACCCTGAACTGGCAGATTGGTGTCATCAAATATTAACGGCATTAGCCTTAGGTGGTAAAAATACTCCTCCTTATCAAGGTGACCTCGAAAAAATCAAAAGCAGCAAATTACCAGAAGGCCTTTGTCGGTAACTTTAGCTTGGATGATAATTTTCAACTATCACTTGACTTGTCATTCTGTAGTCATCAAAATACGCCACCTTGATTTATCAAGACCTACGCGCTGGTAGCTCAGTTGGATAGAGTATCTGGCTACGAACCAGAGGGTCGGGGGTTCGAATCCTCCCCAGCGCGCCATATTTTAAAAGCCAGCTTTTGTAGCTGGCTTTTTTGT
>CAYSGK010000275.1:0-2378 GCA_964430395.1 uncultured Methylophaga sp. | reverse complement strand
AACCGCCCAGTAAATCTCACTCATCCGCGCATCAACAGCAGTAAAAATCATATCGTACGTTGTTTTTTGCAAACAAGCCTGACTAATAGCCGCTAGAGTAGACACGGGGACAACAGGTAAATCAGCACCATAAGCAATGCCTTGCATAACGCCCGTTGCGATACGCACGCCTGTAAACGAGCCAGGTCCACAACCAAAAGCAATAGCATCGAGTTGTTGCGGCTTTAATTCCGCTTCAGCCATTAAACTATCAATCATGGGCAAGAGCAACTTAGCATGCTCTCTAAGCGCAACCTCAAAACGCTCTTGAATTTCTCCATTTATATAAAGAGCTGCCGAACAAGCCTCAGTTGCCGTATCAACGGCTAATATTTTCATTTTTTCTGAATTATAAATCTTTGAATACTTCCATAACCTTGTGGTAATCAGGCTCATGGGTAATTTCAGTGACTAATTCCGTATAAATAACTTTATCATTTTCATCGATAATAATAACAGCACGCGCAGTTAACCCTGCCAGCATACTATCCACTAAGCGCACCCCATAATCATCGGCAAAACTCGAACGAAATGCAGACAAAGGAGTCACATGAGTTAAGCCTTCTGATTCACAAAAACGACTTTGTGCAAAAGGTAAATCAGCAGAAACCATTAATACGACAGTATCTTTAAGGTGACCCGATTTTTCATTAAAAGCCCGCGCAGATGCAGCACAAACGGGTGTGTCTAAGCTAGGTACTATGTTAAGAATTTTCTTTTTACCTGCATAGCTTGCTAAGCTCACTTCATTCAAGCGCCCATCCACTAAAGTAAAGTCTGGTGCTTTAGTTCCTACTGCCGGCAACTCACCATTGGTATGAATAATTATTTCATCATTACCCGGTTTAAACGTTAATTTGGCCATTATTTTTCCTCTTTGAATATAATTACTTCTTCTTTTTCTTATCGGCAATTCTTTTCTTTTTATTATGCTCCATTAAGCGCTTTTTCTTAAATAACTGTCGATCGCTTAATTTATTCTTAACTTCTTTAAAGGGGTTTTTCGGTGATTTAAAAACAACTCTTATCGGCGTCCCTTCTAATTTTAATTTCTGACGATAATAATTAATCAAATAACGCTCATAAGCAGCAGATAATGACTCAGTTTGATTGCCATGTATTACGATAACCGGAGGATTACGCCCCCCTTGGTGTGCATGTTTCAGTTTCACTCTGCGGCCATGTACCTGAGGCGGCTGATGTGCAGCTACAGCATCTTTTAAAATCTGCGTCAATACCGAGGTTGACATATCCACCATCGCCGCATCATAAAGTTTATGTACGACATCAAATAATTTACCTACGCCACTGCCATGTAGTGCAGAAATAGAATGCTTTTCAGCAAAATCTAAAAATGGTAGCTTAACGGCCGTTTGACGCTTGATTAATTCGCGCTGGTCATGTGTTAAGCCATCCCACTTATTGAAGCCGATAATTAAAGCACGCCCCGCATCTAATACCATGCCGAGTAAATGCTGATCTTGATCTGTAATGCCTTCACTTGCATCAATTAAATAGATAACCACATTGGCTTTTTCTACTGACTGCAAAGCTTTAATAATGCTAAATTTTTCCACCACTAAAGTGACCTTTGCACGCCGACGCATCCCGGCCGTATCAATCAAGGTATACTTTTTGCCATCTCGCTCAAAGGGAATATAGACACTGTCCCGTGTTGTACCGGCCTCATCAAAGACAACGACACGTTCTTCACCTAACAAGCGATTGACTAAGGTTGATTTACCTACATTAGGTCGCCCTACAATCGCAATTGCGACACCTTGATCTTGTAACTCTTCTTCTGTCGGTTCCTCTTCCTCAGACAATAGAGCACTAACACGTTGCAATAATTCATTCACCCCCCGACCATGTGTCGCGGCAATCGAAACAGGCTCACCTATCCCTAAGCGATGAAACTCAGCCGTAGCAATGTCAGCATTAATGCCATCAATTTTATTGGCCACCAAAATAACCGGCTTATCCAGTTTTCTAAGCATATCCGTGATCGCTTGATCGGCACTGTTCATGCCTTCACGCACATCCACTAAAAATAAAACGGCATCTGCCTCTTCTAAAGCAATTTGCACTTGTCGTTTAGCTACTGAATCTATGCCATCTACGTTATCGGTAATCCCACCTGTGTCAACTACTAAATAAGCTTTCTCACCTCGCTTGACACGTCCGTACTTTCTATCTCGGGTTAACCCTGGATAATCAGCAACAAGTGCATCCCGCGTACGCGTTAAATAATTAAATAAAGTTGATTTACCGACATTAGGTCGACCAACTATAGCAATAACAGGTAATGTCATACTGGTTCCGTAAAATTAAAACAACAG
>CAYSGK010000274.1:0-2384 GCA_964430395.1 uncultured Methylophaga sp. | reverse complement strand
GGCTCGAACCCACGACAACCGGAATCACAATCCGGGGCTCTACCAACTGAGCTACACTCACCATTGTCTTTTGTTACAAGCAATAAATTTTAAAGAATTGCCTGCAAAGTTAAGCCGTGTATTGTACGTTCTTTATTTTCTAGGTCAAGTATTAAAATGAATCGGAATTAGGTCTAGCATCTAGAAAACTGAGCTTAAACAATTTCTAGATCAATTTTCTTTTCATCTAAATCAACACGTACTACTTTTACCTCAATTTTATCGCCTAGACGATAGGTTTTTCGTGTACGTTCCCCTGTAAGCCTGTGAGCTGTTGCATCAAACTGATAATAATCATTTTTCAGTGAGGTGACATGAACTAGGCCTTCAATATACATATCATCTAATTCGACAAATAATCCAAAGCCGGTTACGCCGCTGATAATACCGCTATGTGTCTCGCCAACACGGTCTTGCATAAATTCACATTTCAGCCAATCACTGACATCACGTGTTGCTTCATCGGCACGACGAGATGTCATGGAGCAATGCTCACCCAGTTGTAGCATATTTTCATGTGATAATGGCCAGTTCTTTCGATTTTTAGATATAGCGTGACGGATAGCACGATGTACTAATAAGTCGGGATAGCGTCGAATGGGTGAAGTGAAATGTGCATAAGCATCGAGGGCTAGACCAAAGTGGCCTGCATTATCAGGGCTATAGACAGCTTGTTTCAGGCTACGGAGCATAACCGTTTGTATTAGGTGTGCATCTGGGCGTTGTTTAGCTTTATTAAGAAGTTCAGCATAATGTGCGGGTGTAGGTTCACTGCCACCGCCAATTGACAAACCTAACTCTCCTAAAAACTCTCGTAGACCTGCCAATTTTTCTTCAGAAGGAGCTTCATGAACACGGTATAAGGTTGGGATCTGTTGTGATAATAAAAAGCGTGCCGCTGCTACATTGGCTGCGACCATAAATTCTTCAATCAAACGATGAGCATCGTTTCGTTCACGAGGAATAATAGATTTTAGTTTGCGATTATCATCAAATATGAATTGTGTTTCGGTCATGGCAAAGTCAATTGCACCACGTTTGTCACGTGTTTTCAGCATGATTTTGAATAAGTCATACATGGTTTCTAGATTAGGAAAAATCGCACTGTATTTTTGACGTAGACTTGTATCATTGTCAACCAGCATGGCGGCTACATCCGTATAGGTGAGCCGAGCTTTTGAGTTCATTACCGCTTGGTGGAACTGATATGATTCAAGCTCTCCACTGCTATTAATGACCATTTCACACACCATGCAGAGACGATCCACTTCAGGGTTAAGTGAACATAAGCCGTTGGATAATGCTTCCGGCAACATGGGGATCACTTGGCTTGGGAAGTAGACTGATGTACCGCGCTGATGTGCTTCGTTATCAAGTGCGCTGTTGGGTTCAACATAATAGGAAACGTCAGCAATGGCTACCCACAATTTCCAATTGCCTGAGCTTAGTTTTTCTGCATACACAGCATCATCAAAATCGCGCGCATCTTCACCATCAATGGTGACTAAAGGCAGTGATCGCAAATCTAAACGTCCTTCAATAGCTGAAGTGGGTATATCTCCACCAAATCGTTCAGCTTGCTCTATCACATCAATAGGCCAAACATGCGGTAAATCAAACGCACGCAAGGCAATATCAATTTCCATTCCTGGCGCCATATGGTCACCAAGAACATTAACTATTTTTCCTAATGGAGAGCGATGTTTATTAGGGTGTTCGGTAATTTCTATTTCAACAATTTGTCCTTGTTTGGCATCCATCAGAGCGGAAGGAGGAATGAGAATATCCTGACTAATACGGCGATTATTGGGTACTAGGTAAAACATACCTGCATCGGAGATAAGTCGACCAACAATACGTTCGTTACCATGTTGAATCACCTCAACAATAGCGCCTTCTTTACGGCCACGACGGTCTGTCCCCGTTATTCTAGCTACGGCTTTATCGCCGTGCAGTACAACACGCATTTCACGATCATTTAAAAATAAATCATCGCCGCCTTCATCGGGAATAAGAAAACCATAACCGTCAGGGTGACCCATTACTCGACCAGTGACAAGGTTCATTTTAGATACAACACCATAGGCGTTTTTACGATTACGCAATAGTTGGCCATCACGCTCCATTGCTCTCAGACGACGACGAAGTGCTTCAGTTTGTTGTTCACCCTTTATACCAAGCAGTTTTGAAATACTACGCCGTGATAATGGACGGTTATTTTGTTTCAGTATCTCTAGGATAAATTCGCGACTGGGTATGGGATTGTCATATTTATCCGCTTCACGCTTAGAATAGGGATCGTTAGATTTTTTTTTGCTCATTGTTATGATTGTCTTTGTTTTTTT
>CAYSGK010000273.1:0-2390 GCA_964430395.1 uncultured Methylophaga sp. | reverse complement strand
CCACCTGCTTCAAAGAAAGGTGTTGCTTCATATTCACCCGCATCCATAGTTTTAAGATCAACTAAGATTTTTTTATCAGGGTGAGCTGCTTTTAAAGCTTTAACTAGTTTAAGGCCATTATATTTGATACAAGGTGTGCCGATTTCTAAAATATCAACATAAGGTGCAACTGATTCTGCTAAAGCCATAGTTGCGTCAAAGTCTAGAGAATCTAGAGCCATTTGGATTTCTGCCATGTTACATACTCCTAAAGTAGTAGGTTTATTTAGTACACGTTAATAATTACGCGACTAAGAACTATATTCAGAATTTGGAACAATGTCAATCCATTGAACCTTTTCTGATAAAATCAGCCCAATCATTAAGTTTATAAATGATTGGGCTGACAAATTTTACTGCGCCATTGAAGTGAAATTTAAGCTTCGATTTCAGCTAAACGATTCGCAAGTAATTCTTCAAGCACTTCTAATGCTTTTGCAAAGCCATCGATACCTTCGGCTAATTTTTCAGTAGCCATTGGATCAGCCGCATGCATTGCTTCAAAGGTCGCTTTGTCAAGGTTAAGTTTTTCAATATCCATTGCTTTAGCATTTTCAACTGATAATTTGCGTGGTAACTCACCTTCTGTTGATTGCAATTCATCCAGTAATCCTGGCGATATTGTAAGCAAGTCAACACCGGCTAATTCAGTGATCTCAGCTAAGTTACGGAAGCTGGCTCCCATTACTTCAGTATCATAGTCAAATTTCTTGAAGTAATTATAGATTTCGGTTACTGAAATAACACCAGGATCTTCTGTTGCTGGGTAAGAATCGCGTCCAGTATCTTTTTTATACCAATCAAGGATACGACCTACAAATGGCGAAATTAATGTAATACCATTTTCAGCACAAGCAACGGCTTGGTGAAGACCAAATACAAGTGTTAAGTTAGTGTGAATACCTTCTTGTTCAAGTACTTTAGCGGCTTGAATACCTTCCCATGTTGCTGCAACCTTAATTAAAACACGTTCACGAGATACCCCTGCTGCTTCATATTGAGCAATTAAATCGCGACCTTTTGCGATAGTGGCATCGGTATCATAAGATAAACGAGCATCAACTTCTGTAGAAACGCGTTGTGGAACAATTTCAAGAATTTTCAGGCCAAAAGATACGGCTAATCGGTCAAAAGCTAAGGTGACAACTTCAGAAGACGCCGCGCTAGCACCTACCGTGTCACGCGCGCCTTTAAGTGTATCGTCCACAATGCTTTGATATTCTGGCATTTGAGCCGCTGCAGTAATTAATGATGGATTTGTTGTTGCATCACGCGGAGTGAATTGTTCAATTGCAGCAATATTGCCTGTGTCAGCAACGACAACTGTCATGCTTTTAAGCTGGTCTAATAAATTTGCCATGATAAATTTACCTTCTTATTTTATCTGAGTTAGTGTTAGACAGAACTATCATATCTGTCAAAAATGCTAAATTTTATAACTTAGCCGTTATTACGAATATATTGTTCAACACCAGTAAGTGGAGCAGCACTGGCTTGATTACGAATATAAGCTTCGACTGTTGTAATGGGTTTCGAATTTGCTTGAATATATGCTTCGACACTTGTGATGTTAGATGATGTATTAGCAGATTGGCTACGGATATAACGCTCAACACTTGTTAAACCATCACTGTTTGATGAGGTATTACTAGACTGATCTGAATCAGATGAAAACAAACCGCCCAAAAAACTGCAGATTGAAGCAAAAAAACCTTTGTCGCTCATGATAATACCTCTAATTTTATGAAATAAACATTTTCAAATTACTAGTTTGAAAATGCTATTTTTGTTCGATTATTTTACAGAAAAAACGAGCGACACCTAAAGTTTAGATGGCGCCCGTTTTTTTATTCTATAAATCTTAGCTTAATAAACTGCTAAAAAGCGAAGATTATGCTGCATCAACTAATGCACGCAATTCTTTAGCTGAATCAGCTGGAGAATCTGCACCGTAGATAGCCGCACCAACAACAACAATTGTTGCGCCAGCTTGAACTGTGCTTTGGATTGTATCTTTATTGATACCACCTGCAACTGAAATACGAACACCAAGGTTCAAATCAGCAATCAATTTTAAGTCAGAAAAAGGTGTTTGTCCTGCTGCTTGAGCATCGAGGCCAGTGTGAACACCAATGATTTGTGCACCGTTTGCCGCTGCTTCAGTTGCACATTTTGCTTTATCTTTAACACTGATTAAGTCGATTTGAGCTTCAGCATTGTTAGCATTAGCTGCTTTGATAACGCCGCCCATAGTTGCTTTATCAGAAGCACCAAGAACAGTACAAATATCGCCACCCGCTTCATAGAACGGTGTAGCTTCATATTCACCTGCATCCATAGTTTTAAGATCA
>CAYSGK010000272.1:0-2393 GCA_964430395.1 uncultured Methylophaga sp. | reverse complement strand
CCAGTTTAGCTAAAAACTGCACAAATAAAAGTGAGAGGTGAGGCCAAATGAAAAGGATTGTGATTTTTGCAGATGGCACTTGGAACTCACCAAATAATGGCCTTGCTACCAATGTATTGCAGATGGCTCGCGGCATTAAACCAATAGCAGGTGATGTTGAGCAAGTTGCTTTTTATGATTGGGGTGTCGGCACAGATAGAAAGAAGATTGCAGGCGGAATAACGGGTGCGGGTATAGATAAGAATATTTTAGATTGTTATCGCTTCATTGTTCATAACTATCAAAAAGGTGACAAACTTTTCTTTTTTGGTTTTAGCCGAGGCGCCTATACGGTTCGATCTTTAGCTGGCTTTATTCGAAACTGTGGTTTATTAAAAAGAAAGTTTGCCGATCAAATTCCAGTTGCCTATAAGCTGTATAGAAAACGAGCAAAATCTACCGGCCCAAACGAACCACAGGCAGAGAACTTTCGACGAGACTTTGCGGTAGCAGATATCACGCCTATTGAATTTATTGGTGTATGGGATACGGTTGGGGCATTAGGTATCCCCGTTCCTTTTTGGGGCACGCTAGGTGAACGTGAGTTTTTATTTCATGACACCGAGCCAAGTAAAATTATTCAGCATGCAAGACATGCCTTGGCGATAGATGAAAACCGGGTGGATTTTGAGCCTACCGCATGGAGTGACAAGCCGGGCTTAGATCTTAAGCAAGTGTGGTTTTCAGGTGTGCATTCAGATATTGGTGGTGGATATAAGGAGGCGGGTTTAAGCCATATTGCAAGTCAATGGATCAGCAATGAAGCCATAAAATTTGGCTTACAACTTGAATCGCATTTTTTAAACAGCTTGCAGGCTAACCCAGCAGACAAGAAGCATAATGAACGAACCGGCATTTATCGTGCACGTAAAGAGCTGGTGCGCGAAATAACCGGAGCCGTGCATGTGTCTGTTAAAACACGATGGGATTTGGATGTGGATAACTATCGCAAGAAAAGCAAGCCGCTGACAAATTTGCTTGAAGCAGTAAACAACGATTGGATGCTTATTCCACAGGAAAGTTAATTTTACGCTTAGCGGCTTGTCTTAATATGTAATAACGTATAAAGTCCATAGTTCTTAAATTAACAGATAAAAGGAAGAATTATGTCTATTGCAAGAGTTACAGAAGTTATTGCCCGCTCAACAAAAAGTTTTGATGATGCTATTGAAGATGGCGTGAAACGCGCGACACAAACATTAGAAAATGTTACGTCAGTTTGGATCCAAGACCAAACGCTAGATATTAAAGACAATAAAATTGTAGGATATAAAGTTGCCATGAAAGTGACTTTTGTCCTTAAATAAAGGTGGAGCAAAGTAATGGATTTATTAAATATGGTTTTGGCTGCAAGCAAGGGCGATGCCTTAGGAAGTTTGGCCAAACAAAACAACATTTCGACCAGTCAAGCCAGTGATGTATTGTCTCAACTATTGCCGGAGCTAGCGAACAAGCTACAAGGTAACGCACAGCAAAGCAATGGTTTGGAGTCATTATTAGGTGCACTAGGTAAGGGCAATCATCAGCGTTATGTTGATGATCCAAATACGCTTGCAGAACCTGAATCGATATTAGATGGCAATAAAATATTAGGCCATCTTTTAGGTAGCAAAGATGCCAGCCGGCAGGTGGCTTCACAAGTGGCTAGCTCAACGGGTGTTGGCTCTAGTATCATTAAAAAATTATTGCCGATGGCGGCGACAATGTTGATGGGCGCAATGAGTAAAGGTGCGCAATCAAATGGTATGCTTGATATGTTAGCAGGTGCCGTTTCAGGCGGCGGTAGCAGTTCAGGCGGTATGTTGGGTTCTGTTCTAGGCTCATTGATGGGTGGCGGCAGCAGTAAGCCCGATACCGGAGATTTAGTTGGAAGCCTATTAAAAGGCTTTTTAAAATAACAGGAGAGAAAGATGGGTTTATTCGATTTTGTAAAAGATTTAGGTAAAAAATTGTTTTCTTCAGAGGCAGAAGCTGCGGAGAAAATTGAACAAAGCATTAGCGCAGAGAATCCAGGCGTTGATGATTTAGCCGTGAGTTTTGATGATGGTATTGTTAGTTTAAGCGGCAAAACCGCAACGCCGGAAGCAATGGAAAAAGCAGTTTTAATGGCAGGTAATGTTCAAGGCGTAACAGAAGTAAAAATTGAAGGCTTAGATGCACCAGAAGTAACTTTAGAAGTTGAATATTACACTATCGTTAGTGGTGATAGCTTGTCTAAGATTGCTAAGAATTTTTACGGCAACGCCATGGATTACCCTAAGCTATTTGAAGCTAACAGAGAAGTCATCAAAGATCCTGATTTGATTTACCCGGGTCAAAAAATTAGAGTACCACCTAAAACATGGTAGCTCGTT
>CAYSGK010000271.1:0-2420 GCA_964430395.1 uncultured Methylophaga sp. | reverse complement strand
AGCCACAGCTTCTGCTGCTTCAGTAGCCTCTTTAGCTAATTTTCCATTAGATTCAACTTGAAGTTTCAAACCCTCATTTTCAGCCTTTAACAGCTTGTTTTTTTGCTGAACAGCTGATAATTGGTCTTGAATTTGTTGAAGCTTTTGCCAAATTTCTTCATTTGTTGGTGCTGCTGCTTGGGTTGCTAAAGCTACCGTCATTAGGCTGGCCGCCAGCATTGTTCTTTTAAAATTCACCTTCTACTCCTCAGTCATCACAAATTGATGCTATGGAGTATACTTTTATTTTAATCTAAATACAAATCATTCCTACTTAGGTTTAAGGAATATCAAATTAAGTTTTCTCAGAAAAAGATTAATTACGAGAACCTTTCCGGTTTTGCTTCTTCGCGGCTTCTTTGGCTTCCTTTTTAACTCTGATCTCAGCCATTTCAATTAATTCAGCCTCCATCATTTCTGGTGTTTCTAAGGTAATGCGTCCGATGGTAATATCACGAAATTCTGTTAACACTATTTTTGCTACGCGTTCTAAATCGACTAAGCCGCCGGCACGTAAACAGCCACGTTTAGCCCCTATTGCTTCCAATAGCGCTACTTCGTCTTCTGGTAACGCATCTAGGTGATAGCGCGCTTTTAATAACTCAGGGTATCGCTTGCGAAAGTAACTGACGGCATACATGCCAATATCATCATTACTCACCGCTGTTTCTTTAATGGCTCCTGTGATAGCTAAACGATAACCACCATGTTTATTTTCTAATTTTGGCCACAAAACACCAGGTGTATCTAGCAATGTAATACCTTGATCAAGCTTGATCCGTTGTTGGTTCTTTGTCACTGCCGGTTCATTGCCCGTTTTGGCTATCATTCGCCCTGCTAGATTATTGATTAAGGTTGATTTTCCGACATTAGGGATCCCCATAATCATGGCGTGGATATTACGGTCACCTTTTGATTTTTCTGACAACATTTTGTGGCATAGATTTAATAATCCATGCATTTTTTCAGGCTCTTCAGTGGTGAGTGCAATTGTTTTTACACCTTTCTCCTGTTCAAGATAATCTTGCCATTGTTGCGTAATGATAGGATCAGCTAAATCACTTTTACTCAATACCTTGATGCATGGCTTATCGCCACGAATATCGGCCAACATTGGGTTCTCACTACTAAAAGGTATACGTGCATCAAGGATCTCAATGATAAGGTCAACCGTTGGAATGATCTTACGCATTTCCTTGCTAGCCTTATGCATATGACCGGGATACCAATTAATATATGCCATTTATTTTCTGCCAGACTCAACTAATGCAATATGAGTTTTCTCAATCACAATTAAACGTTTTTTATAGAGTTTTCCTAATGCCTTTTTGTAACTCGATTTACTGACACCAAATTGTTTTGCAATCACGTCAGGTGGGCTTTTTTCAGTCATTGTTGTCTGCCCGCCTTGTGCTGTGATGAATGCTAATATCTTTTCCGACAAATCATCTAGTGCTTCGCGTGATACTAACTGCAAACATAAATCGAGCTTCTTATCTTCTCTAATATGTTTGATATAACCCTTCATTTTTTGACCCACACTAATGGGTTTAAATACATCGCTTTTAAATAGCAGGCCGATCGTTCCACCATCAACCACCGCGCGATAACCTAAGTCTGTACGACCACAGATCAATAAATCAACTTGTTGTTGTACCTTATAATAAGGTGAGGTATCAGCTAAAAACTTATCTAATTTGGTGCTAGCAGCAATCCGTTCAGATGCCTGATCAACATAAAGATAAACAACGTACGATTGCCCGACTTGCATCGGTTTTTGTTGCTCACCAAACGGCACCAACAAATCTTTTGGCAATCCCCAATCCAAAAAAGCACCAATACGATTGACTTCAACAACACTAAGGTAAGCACATTCTCCTACTTGCGCTTTCGGTGTTTCAGTAGTAGCAATTAACAGATCTTCTGAATCTAAATAAACAAAAACCTCAAGCTCATCACCCACCGAACAGCCTTCAGGCACATAGCGACGAGGCAATAGAATTTCTTCACCATCGCCACCATCAAGGTAGATGCCAAAATCTAGTTTTTTTAGCACCGCTAATGTGTTTAATTTTCCTAATTCAACCATGTCTTTCTCAATTAATATTTACTCACTGCACCCATTTTAACTCAATCAGTTCGCTACCGTGGAAACAAAGGTAATATGCCTAGAAATAGTCACGTATAATGACAAGCATATTTAATTTATTTAATGAGTAAAGTTATGCCAAAAGCCAGTGATTTAAAACGCGGAATGGTGGTCGAAGTGAATGGCGAACCACATGTTGTCAAGAATATAGAGGTACGTAATCCTTCGTCACGCGGGGCATCAACCTTATACAAAATCCGTTTTAACCATCTTAAAACTAAACAAAAACGTG
>CAYSGK010000270.1:0-2438 GCA_964430395.1 uncultured Methylophaga sp. | reverse complement strand
TTCACAAAGGAAAGGATTCTTTAATCAGAATACATTCTGAGGCTAGTTATCCAGTTGTATAGTGGATAAGATTGTAGGCATGTGGCTTGATTGCTAATTTTATAGAATATTGAGAATTATTTTTCTGTGAACTCTGCGCCTTTGTGGTAGATCACTTCTGGCATCATTTTTGCTTTACTTAAACAAACCATCGTTATAGTCAATTTGAGTAATACAGTGAATATGAAAATAACACCGACATCTACAGAAATAAAAATGGAAGAGAATGATTTCATCACTTCTAAAACCGATCTTAAGGGTAAGATCACTTATTGCAATGAATCCTTTCTCTATTTTTCTGGTTATGAAGAAGAAGAATTGCTTGGTCAGCCTCATAATATAATTCGCCATCCTGATATGCCCCATGCTATTTATCGCTTTCTATGGGGAAATTTACAACAAGGTCAAGAGTTTTTTGGCATTATTAAGAATCTTTCAAAAAGTGGCGCTTACTACTGGACCTTCGCAAATGTTAGCCCCAGCGTTAATGATAAAGGCGAAGCCATTGGCTATTATTCAGTCCGCAGACAAGCATCACGAAATATCATTGATACCCTTACACCGATCTATAAACAGATGATTGATGAAGAGGCAAAACATGGTAGCAGTAATATTGCTATGGATGCTTCCATCAAACTATTAAATGACTTTGTAGAAAAACAAGGACAAAGCTATCAGGAGTTTATTTATGCCAATGCCCAATAATATAATCAAACTTCTGTTATCTAGCTTAGTTATAGCTCTAGCAATTATTACTGTCTTTGTCTATCAGGTCAATAATTGGATATTACTCTTCATTGTTCCAGCTATCTTATTATTGCTTATTCCTGCCTCTGACAAAGATATGGCAACATCACCTATATTGAGAGATATTTCAAAAATGCTCCATCTAGTGCGAAATGGCCATCTTGAATACCGTATTACTCATATTGATAAACAAGATCCATTTGGTGCAATTGCTTGGCAGCTTAATGGTGCAATTGACCAAATTGAAGCTGTTATGCGTGAAACACAATATTCATTCATTGCTGCCGAGTGGCAAGAATATTATCGTAAACCCATGTCTAAAGGCATCAGTTCCGGCTTTCTTCCGCTGTTCACAAATATTTCTAAATCTATTGATGCATTAGCTGACTCATATTGGAAACAACAAGAAGACGAAATGTTTGCAACCTTGGGGAAAAATAAATCTGAAAACTTATTATCAAATATAGCTCATACTCAGCGTGATTTGGGCATTATTTCTGATGATATGACGTCTGTAGCTACCTTAGCCCAAGATTCTGCAGAAAGTGCGGTTAGTAACCAAACAACTGCTAATACACTACATGATCGCTTGAATGTTATTGTCGATAAATCAACCGCTATGCGGACAAGTTCTGATGAACTTGCCACCAGCGGTGAGCAAATTCAGGGAATGGTTGCAATGATTGTCGGTGTTGCCGAGCAAACCAATTTATTAGCCTTAAATGCCGCTATTGAAGCTGCGCGTGCTGGCGAACATGGTCGTGGTTTTGCCGTTGTGGCTGATGAGGTAAAAAATCTGGCCGCAACAACCAAAGATGCAGCTGAACAAATAGCTAATATTATTAGTCGTTTCTCAACTGCCAGTAGCGTTATGTCTGAAGATACCGAAACGATGGCAACACTATCAGAAAATTCCAAAGAATTGATTGATGAATTTAAAATCAGTTTTGATCATCTGGCAAAAAGCGCTCAAGAAACCTATCAAAAGGTCTCTAATACCAAAATTCTCTGTGATACGGCACTGACTAAGGTGGATCATATTATATATATGCAACGTGCTTATTATTCGGTTGAAACAGATAGTCCAGATGGAGAAGAAGCACAAGCTGTAGCTGTTGACCATCACAACTGTCGTTTCGGAAAATGGTATGATTCAGGGAATGGTCAGTTAGAATATAGCCATTTACCGACGTTTTCTACTATTGCCGATCCTCATGGTCGAGTTCATGACAATGTGCATCGTGCACTAGAAGTTTTACAGCAAGATTGGCATACCGACAAATCATTGCAACTAAAACTTGTTGAATATTTAGAGGCCTCAGAAAAAGCGAGTGCTGATCTGATTTTATTGCTGGATGATCTCGCTGATGAGAAAAAGCGCTTTGAATCTGTATCAGCAGATACTGTTAGTGAAATCGACTTGTTTTAGGCTTAATCAACCTGAGTTCGGGATAAGAATAGTCAGAAATACTATAATTTACAATTACTTATAAACTGATTCGCCGCAAGACACATAGAAAAAACCAAGAATATATCACCAGTGCGTTTATTTTAGTGCTTATCAAGACAGGTTGACGTGGCAATAGCGGGCTATTGGAAGTAAAGCTAACGCAGAGAATCGCTAAAATAAATGTGCTGGATGGCTATTGCTT
>CAYSGK010000269.1:0-2439 GCA_964430395.1 uncultured Methylophaga sp. | reverse complement strand
CGGCTTTAAATCTAATGGTATGATGTGACAACTTTAAATTAATGGTGAGAAATATGAAAATTATCACGGCGAATGTAAATGGCATTCGTGCCGCAGGACGAAAAGGCTTTTTTGATTGGTTAGATAAGCAGCAAGCTTTTGTCGTTTGCATTCAAGAAACAAAAGCGCAAATTGATCAGCTCGAAGATGCTTTGTATCACCCGCAAGGTTATTCAACTTATTATAACGATGCACAAAAGAAGGGCTATAGTGGTGTGGCGCTTTATTGTAAGCAAAAACCTGATGAGGTGATTGTCGGCATGGGTAATGAAGAGTTTGATAGCGAAGGTCGTTACATTGAAGCAAAGTTTGGCAATCTAAGCGTTGTCTCTTTATATATGCCATCAGGTTCTTCAAAAGAAGAGCGTCAGCAACTTAAATATCGTTGTATGGATCATATGATGGCGAAGATGATCGAGATGAAAGCATCGGGGCGTGATTATATTGTTACCGGCGATTGGAATATCGCCCATAAAAATGAAGATATTCGTAACTGGAAAGGTAATCAAAAGAACTCAGGTTTTTTACCTGAAGAGCGCGCATGGTTAGATACCTTATTTGATGAAGTCGGTTTTGTAGATGCTTTTCGTGAGTTAGAGCAAGAAGAACATCAATATACATGGTGGTCAAACCGCGGTCAGGCACGAGCAAATAATGTCGGTTGGCGGATTGATTATCATATCTTGTCGCCAAGCTTGAAAGGTAAAGTCATCTCTACGGAAATTTATCGAGATGAGAGTTTTTCAGATCATGCGCCATTAATTATTGATTATGACTACGCCTTGCCTAAATCATAATGGAACCTTTACTTTTTAAAGAGAATGGTAACTGGCTTGACAGTATAAAAGCGTTTGCCGATCCACGTGTGGCTCGTATGCTCTTTCTTGGCTTCTCGGCTGGGATTCCTATTCTATTGATTTTTTCTTCGCTCAGTTTGTGGCTAAGAGAAGCTGGAGTCGCACGAGCGACGGTCACTTATTTTAGCTGGGCTGCACTGGGTTATTCCTTTAAATTTGTGTGGGCACCGCTGGTCGATAGTTTGCCGCTACCATATCTTACTCCTTGGTTAGGCAAGCGGCGTAGTTGGTTATTGCTATCACAGTGCATGATTATGTTGGCGATTGTGATCATGGCAATGACCGATCCGTCTAGCAATGATAGTTTAGCCATGATGGCATTCGGTGCAGTGTTGCTGGGGTTTTCATCGGCAACGCAAGATATTGTAATTGATGCTTTTCGTATTGAATCAGCAGAGCAGAAATTACAAGCGTTGATGGCGGCAACTTATGTCGCTGGATACCGTATTGGAATGATAGTAGCAGGCGCGGGAGCCTTGTTTTTAGCGGCAGGATTGGGTTCTTCAAAAGACAGCTATAGTTATGCTGCATGGCAGGGCACATACTTGATTATGGCGGCAGTAATGTTGGTAGGTGTTGTCACAACGCTGTTGATTCCAGAACCGAACCATAAGCAGAATCAGTACAATTATACAGCATCAGATTATAGCCGATTTTTCGCATTATTCCTTGCTGCTGTATTGGGTTTAATCACGACTTATTCTTTTAGCGATGTGCTTGCTACAAACTTGAAATTAACACTTTCAGATCTCTCTTCAAATAGTAAATTAGCTAGTGTGCTTGTGGAGTTCTTACGGCTCAGCTCAGCAGTTGTTATAGCATGGAGTGTGGCAAGCATTTTGGTTAGTTTTGGATTGGTGCAACGTAAAATGGTTGTGGAAACATATCTAGCACCGGTGCAGGATTTTTTTCAGCGCTATGGAAAATCACTGGCATGGCTATTATTAGCCTTGATTGGCTTGTATCGTGTTTCAGACATTGTATTGGGCGTTATTTCAAATGTATTTTATCAAGACTTAGGATTTACCAAGGTTGAAATTGGCGTTGTAGTGAAAAGCTTTGGTTTGCTTATGACTATTCTAGGCGGTTTTTTAGGAGGGTTACTAGCAATGCGGTTTGGTGTAATGCGGATTTTATTCTTAGGAGGCGTACTCTCCGCATTGACTAATTTATTATTTATGCTGTTGGCACAAGCAGGCCATGATATGACTTTATTTTATATTGTGGTATCAGCTGACAATTTGGCGGCAGGATTAGCCAGCGCCGCATTTATTGCATTTTTATCTAGTTTGGTGAATGTATCATTTACCGCAATGCAATATGCTATTTTTAGCTCGCTAATGACACTGTTACCCAAAACATTGGGAGGCTATTCAGGTGGAATGGTCGATGCAATGGGTTATCAACAGTTCTTCCTGATGACCGCTGTAATGGGGATCCCAGTGTTGCTAGTAATTGCATGGGCAAGCAAACGCTTCCATTTCAATGATGTCGTCATAAAGTGAATAGTCAATAGGTCAAACTCGATTGATTTTTCCTTCAG
>CAYSGK010000268.1:0-2458 GCA_964430395.1 uncultured Methylophaga sp. | reverse complement strand
ATAAACCGTGAGGAGCTCTAATGAGACATTACGAAATTGTGTTTCTGGTCCACCCTGACCAGAGCGAGCAAGTGCCTGCTATGATTGAAAAATATACGCAGATCATCACTAGCGACGGTGGTATTGTACACCGCCAAGAAGACTGGGGTCGCCGCCAATTGGCTTACCCTATCAATAAAGTTCATAAAGCCCATTACATTTTAATGAATGTCGAATGTGGTGTTGCGCAAATGGATGAAATTTCAACTGCTTTCCGTTTTAATGACGCTGTTCTTAGAAATCTGATTACATCATGTGATGAGGCTATTACTGAGCCATCACCAATGATGCAAAAAGATGACGATGATAAACCGCGTCGTAAAGAACGATCTGACTAACACTAATTAAGGAGCATAAAATGGCACGTTTTTTTAGACGCAGAAGATTTTGTCGTTTCACCGCTGAAGGTGTTAAGCAAATCGATTATAAAGATGTAAATTTATTGAAAAATTACATTACGGAAACAGGAAAGATTGTTCCTAGCCGTATTACCGGTACCAAAGCACGTTACCAACGTCAGCTTTCTACTTGTGTAAAACGCGCGCGTTTCTTGGCTTTGATCCCTTATTGCGATATGCATAAATAGGGACTGGGTAGTCAAAATATCTAAATAATTAGAAGGTAGAATTATGCTGCGAACAATTGCAGTGTTTTCAATGCAAGGAATATTATATGCCGCTGGCATAATTGCATTATTTTCATTAGCAACTTTAGTGTTGCCACCGTTTAATTATATTGCAAGTGGAATTATCGCGCTTTATACCTTGCGTATGGGGCCGAGAGAAGGAATAAAAGTTGTTGCATTTTCAACAGTGATACTCACAGTTGTAGCAACGGTATTATCAGATAAGGCTTTTATTTCAGGCGTATTTTTGTTATCAAGTTGGTTGCCTGTTTTGGCGGCTAGCTTGGTGTTGGGGTATACCCGATCATTGGCAGCCAGTTTATTAGTTGCAGGTGGCTTGGGGCTTTTGTTTGTTGCTGGTATGTATATATTTATACCGGAACCTGCATTATGGTGGCAGGAGTTAATGGCACCTTTTTGGGATATGGTCAGCCAACAATCGGGCTGGAAGTTGGATCTAAAAGAAACGCAGGAAATGGTCGCATTGTTATCAACAATGATGACAGGGATAGTTGCGGCAAGCCTAACTATTAATATAATAGTGGGCTTGTTGATAGGTCGAGCATTACAAGCAAAATTATATAACCCAGGCGGTTTTGCAGATGAGTTTCAGCAACTCAGCTTAGGTAAACTAACGGCGATGCTAACAGTTGGCTTGATGGTGATTACGATTTTGCCATTAGGAAGCGCATTAGCCTTTTTGAGAGAGTGTTTGCCAGTTGTATTAGTTGTCTTTGCTTTGCAAGGTTTGTCAGTGGTACATGCCATTGTCAAAAACCAACAAAAATCTATATTTTGGTTAGTGGCAATATATGTCATGCTGATTCTAATTCTACCGCAAATGTTGATAATACTTGCGGTAATAGGTATTTTGGAACAATGGTTTAATTTTAGGCATCGTTCTTTGGAATGATGTTAGTTAACCGCAGTATTAAACTGCGAAAGAGGGTAGAACGATGCAAGTTATTTTGCTAGAGAAAGTTCAAAGACTAGGAAATTTAGGTGATGAAGTAGCCGTTAAATCGGGCTTTGGACGTAATTTCTTAGTACCGACAGGTAAGGCTTTGCCTGCTAACAAGCGCAACCGTGAAATCTTTGAAGCACGCCGTGCTGAACTAGAAGCAGCTGCGGCTAAATTGCAAGCTGAAGCAGAGCAACGTAAGGTTAAGTTGGTTGCTGCTGGTGATGTTAATATCAAAGCAAATGCGGGTATTGAAGGCAAGCTATTTGGTTCAGTAGGCGCAGCAGATATTGCTGAAGAACTCAATACAGCAGGTGCGGATATTCAGCGTAATGAGGTGCGTTTACCAGCGGGTCCATTACGTCATACAGGTGAATTCGAAATTGATATTCAATTACACTCTGATGTTATTGTGACTGTAAAAGTAAATATTACTTCTGAAGCACAATTATTAGCACAAGCTGAAGCTGAATTAGCAGAAGCGGCAAAAGTAAAAGCGTTAGAAGAAGCTGAAGCAATAGCTAAAGCACAAGAAGACGAAGCTTAGATTGTAACGACTCAGCTAACCGCTAAAATTTACCATTTCTGTGTTCTAAAATGGTGATTCACCTATGTGAAGCCACTTTTCTACCTTAAGCTGGTAAATTTTAGTGGCAATCTGAGCCATTACTTGCTGTGTCAGACCCTTTGGGATAATTGACGAGTAAGATGAGCTTCCAAGAATTTTTACTTTGCGTTATGATTCGTTAAATCGTATTCAATTTCTTGTCAAAAATTTTAAGGTGATCCGTGGAAGATATAAGCTATCCCGAATCCTATACGGATACTGCCAC
>CAYSGK010000267.1:0-2483 GCA_964430395.1 uncultured Methylophaga sp. | reverse complement strand
ATTTTTGCTGTCGCAAAAAGTCGCGCCCCTTTTGCCTGCCGCTGATGAAGGCGTTGATACAGCCATCCCTGGCTGTATCAACGTCGCGGTGAGCGACAAGGGCGCATCAAGGTGCGTGGAGATAAATTTAGTTCAGTGGGCGATGGTGTATAACAATGCACTAGAACTCCCATCCCTGCCCCGACATCCGGCCGGGTCAGGGATGGGCCGCTCACCGCGACGTTAGGCATACGTGGTCTTGGGCAACACATTCTTAACAAATTTGTTTTAGTTTTGAAATTTCAATTTTAGCTACATACTTATTGGTTGTCGTTACAAATTTTAAAGTATGGCTGTTTTTCATGTGCATTTCACACGCTGCATCATCTTCCCATTTCTCAAAAAATATAAAAATTTCTGGGTGCTCAATATCCTGATGTAAAATATATTGAACACATCCTTTTTCTTTACGGGTGGGCTTTACCAGTTTCACTACTTCCGATTTAACAAAATCGATTTTGTCTTTTTTAGCTTCGAGGCGGGCACAAACTATTAGCATTTCTGACACAATAAATTCCTTTGATTTTAAAAAAGCACCACTCCTGAACAGAGTGGTGCCAGATTGCAGTTTATTTAGAAAGTGCTTCAAGTATTTGCTGCGGCTCGACTCTTTCCCGATAATCCCCTCCTGCTGAATCAGCAAACAAGATAGTGCCATCACTATCTATTACAAAAGTTGATGGCACAGATAGCCCGGCAGAACGATCATCATAAAACCCATAAAAATCATAACCTAAGTCTGACATTGCATCTATAGATGATTGAGGATTTGTAAAGACAGTGGTAAATTTTTCTGCTACTTTGCTTTCTGCATCACTTAACACTTCAAATTGTAGTTCATTAGTTTCTTTCATCTGCACAGAACTGTCAGGATTCATGGGCGAAATAGCAATAAGCTGGGCACCTGCGGCCTTAATTTCTGGAAGAATCTCCTGGTACATTTTAAGTTGCAAATTACAGTAAGGGCACCATACGCCTCGATAAAAGGTTAAAACAACCTTGCCATTTTCAAGTAATTTCTTTAGATCGACACTTTCTCCTGCTGCGTTCGGTAATGAAAATAAAGGTGCTTTGTCACCTTTACCAAGCTTAAGTGGCGAAGGGTATGATTTGCCAAGTTGTATTGCATCGTGATCAAAAATGGCCAATTTGTCTTCCGGAAGCATTTCTCCAAGTTGCTTAACAAGTCCTTTTAATCCTTCTTTATATGATTGAACAGTCATGTCTATTTACTCCAGTGTTTTTAAATTATGCCCAACTTTTTGGACTGGTGAAATTGTATGTAATGTAATAAACGCAATAAACACCTATACATGCAAATTAGTTTTGCGTAATATGCAACCATGGACGTAAATTCTTTACATTTGTTTTTAGAGGTAATGCATCATCACAGTTTCACTGATGTAGCAAACCAACATGGTATTGCGCCATCATCAGTGTCCCGAACCATTGCTAATTTAGAAAAGGAGCTGGGATTTCGTTTGTTTCAAAGAAGTACGCGTAGACTCGAGGCAACAGAGGCAGGCTTGACTTACTTTGAGCGCATATCTCCTGTAATTGAAGAGCTAGAAGCAGCAAAACAAATTGCAGCTGATCTAAACGAAGAACCAAAGGGAGTATTGCGTGTTACGGCATCAACTGTATATGGACAAACGAATATTGCACCGTTGCTACCAGAACTGTCGAGAAAATATCCATCATTAACCACTGAGCTATTGTTAACAGATGCTTATCTTGATTTAATCGAAGAGCGAGTAGATGTCGCTATTAGGCTTGGCTCTTTGCAAGATTCTTCGTATATTGCCAGATTGATAAAACCTATTCAGTTTGTTATTTGCGCAAGCCCTGATTATATTAAGAAACAAGGTACACCGACAAAACCAGAAGAAGTCAGTAAACATAGTTGTTTGATTTTTCCACGCGCTGGTCACAGTAATAGCTGGTTATTTAAAGATGAAAATCAAGAGGTTTATGAAGCTCATATTCACGGGCAATGCACGATTACTAATTCTAATGCGATTAAACAATGCGCAGTTATGGGCATGGGGCTATCATTGCTTCCAGACTGGTTAGTAAATAATGAGATAAGAGATGGTGCGCTAATCAGGCTGTATGATGATTATTCTGTTACGGCTACTGATTATGATAGTGGAATATATGTTTTATATCCATCGAAAGAATATATGCCACTTAAGACACGAACTTTTATTGAATATCTATTACAGAATATGCAGCATGAACAATAATGTTAATTTCAAAATATAGCCTAACAAGTTCATACAGCGGACAGTCAAAAGCGTCACGATTTTTGCTGCCGCAAAAAGTCGTGCCCCTTTTGCCTGCCGCTGATGAAGGCGTTATACGTAAAAAGGAACAAAACATGATTCGCGTTTATGGAATCAAAGAACAACTAAATCCAATTAAGGCCAAGCTTTCTGATGTAA
>CAYSGK010000266.1:0-2523 GCA_964430395.1 uncultured Methylophaga sp. | reverse complement strand
GTTAAATCATTAAATTTTGATAAAACCCCTGTCATAAGCGGCATCCTGCAAGGCATAAAAGGCCAATATCTAATTTTAGATTCTGGTGTACTAAATATTCGTAAGTTCTCTGCTTATAACATCCAACTAGGCTATTAGAATGCTCTATAACGTCATGCGCGCATTATTGTTCCAACTAGAAGCCGAAAAAGCGCATCATTTGGGTTTGAAAGGCTTAAATGCACTAAAAAAATCTGGTTTGACATCACTTTTATATCCAAAACCAAAAAGTAGTCCTGTCACCATAATGGGTTTAACTTTTCCCAATCCTGTTGGTTTGGCCGCTGGATTAGATAAAAATGGTGATTATATTGATGCGCTGGCCGCAGTAGGGTTTGGGTTTATTGAAATCGGCACAGTGACGCCTCGCCCTCAAGATGGCAATCCTAAACCTCGATTATTCCGTTTGCCTGAGGCTCAAGCGATCATTAACCGAATGGGGTTTAATAATTTAGGCGTAGATCATTTAATTCAACAGGTGAAACAGGCCAAAACAAATGCCATTATTGGCATTAATATCGGCAAAAATTTTGATACGCCTGTTGAAAAAGCCGTCGATGATTATTTGATTGGTTTAAACAAAGTATATGACCATGCTGATTATGTCACTATTAATATTTCTTCGCCCAATACGCCGGGTTTAAGAACCCTGCAATTTGGCGAATCACTTAATGAACTGCTGGGCTCACTGAAAGAGCAACAGGCTAAACTCCATCAACAATATGTTCGGTATGTTCCGATGACCGTGAAAGTTGCACCCGATCTGACTATTGAAGAAGTGCAGCAATTAGCAGAGGCCTTTGCTCAGTTTGAAATAGATGGCATTATTGCCACCAATACCACCATGTCGCGAGTTGGCGTAGAAAAGCTTGAGAATGGCAGCGAAGCAGGCGGCTTAAGTGGTCGCCCAGTTTTTAAACAATCAACTAAAGTAGTGCAACAATTTAGACTAGCATTGCCGACAAAAACCCCTATTATTGCTGCTGGTGGGATCTTATCTGGTGATGATGCAGTAAAAAAACTAGATGCTGGTGCAGATCTGATCCAAATATATAGCGGCTTTATATACCAAGGCCCTACATTAATTAGTGATTGCATTGCTACCATGGAATCGAGAAGCTAAAATAGCCTTAAAGATCAATATATTTAAACCGATATCTTAGTTAAATTATCTTTGGATTTTCAAAATGCCCCATAAACAACATGGTTTCACCCTAATTGAACTCGTTATGGTTATCGTAATTATAGCTATTTTAGCTGCCATTGCTTTGCCTAAATTTGCAGATTTAAGTCAAGATGCAAGAATCGCTTCTTTAAAAGCAGCCCGTGGTGCGGTTATTTCAGCAATGAATATTGTTCATAGCCAAGCTGTTATTGAAGGCAAAGACAGTTTGGCAAGTTCAAGCGTAATTCTCGAAGGAGAAACTATTGACATTGCTTATGGCTACCCCACCTTTGGCAATACAGTCGCCTCTAGCTCTCTTGTCAAAGCGGCAGGTTTGGATGAGTCCTCATTTGGAAGATTAATTCAAACAAGCAACGGAGTGCTTACATTATATTTAACTCTAGCTCTTCCTGGCAACAGCTATACCTCTGGCTGCGCTATTGGCTATCATGAGGCCACATCATCAAGCCCAGCATCTGTCGACTCTTTGAACTCCTTTTTAATGAATCATTATTGTAAATAGTTTGTTACTTTTAAAATTGATCTTTCAATTTTCTAAGAACAGAGAATACTTCCTGTGACGTCATTAATCCCCTTTTTGCAAATTTCTGAACAGTTTGGATAACTCGACGATATTCGCACCGAAGAAATGGATTGGTTGCAAGTTCAAGCTCTAAACTAAATGGAATCGTTGGCCTGCCCTGCCGCCGCATTACATTTACATCAGTAATACGTTGCTTAATATTCACGTTCTCAGGCTCAACCATTGCCGCAAAGCGTAAATTATCTTCGGTATATTCATGAGCGCAGTAAATAACAGTATCTTTAGACAATTGAGCGATCTTCTGAAGAGATTCAAACATCACTTCGGCTGGCTCACTGTGCAACCGGCCGCAGCCTGCACCAAATAGTACATCGCCACAAAACAATTTGTTTTCAACTAAAAAGCCAATATGCCCCTTAGTATGACCAGGAAGGTCTAAAACCCTCAACTTCGGAAAAAGTGGATCAATAATCAGCTCATCACATGCTGATAAAGGATATGTACAATGCGGAATAAACTCATTTTTAGGGCCGTAAACCGGCATATCAAAATGTTGCAGGATCTGACCAATACCATCTACATGATCATGACAACCGTGGGTGATTAGAATTGCAGTCGGAATAAGGTTCTGTTGCTTAATTACTTTAAGGACAGGCTCGGCCTCGCCGGGATCAACTATTAAAACATGCTGAGAACCCTCAGCTTGAATAATCCAGATATAATTATCCTTAAAAGCAGCAATAGCTTGTATAGTAAGCATGTGTTCACCATCTAT
>CAYSGK010000265.1:0-2528 GCA_964430395.1 uncultured Methylophaga sp. | reverse complement strand
ATTGGCTAAACGATAGTTGTTTGTGTCTTTATAACCCTCTTATTTGTAAGTCTAAAAACAAACTCTATGATAAAGGCCAAGGCAAAAGACCCCACTATGTAATAAACGATTAAAGGTATGGTTTGGCTAGTGTAATATAGGGTTAGAACGGCTATGCCAAACATGCTAATAGCAGCGCCAGACACCATTATCACGTTAGCGCTTGTTTCTTTTATTTGCAAGAGATGTCCCAAATGGGTGATACCCTGAATGATTAAAACAACTAATGCTGCAATAGTTGTCACCTCTGCAAGATTAAGAAAAAGTATCATGGGTAGAATCAGTAAACCACTGATAATTAATCCTGCAAAAGAGTTGTGAAGATTATAAGTATAAACCTCAGGAAGATCGCCTTCTTTAGCTAAAGTATAGCCAATTTCTGTTGCGGCATAGAGCGTTGCATTAATGGCTGATGCTGTAGCTAACAATGCAGTAGCGGCCATTATCTTAAAACCTAATTCACCGAAAATAGGCTTTGCCGCTTCAGCCAAAGCATAATCCTTAGCTTGAATTACTTCAGAAAGTGACAAGTTACCTAATACAGCGAGGCTGGTTACGATATAAAGAATAGCCACCAAAGAAATGGCAATAAACATAGCTCGCATCATGGTTTTTTTCGGATTTTGCATATCTTCAACAGTATTCGTAATAACGCTAAAACCTTGATAAGCAAAGAAGGTGAGTCCAATAGCAAAAAACATATCCTTTATAGGAGGCATATCATTGATACTTAATAATTTTGGCTGAATGTAAAATAGCGCAATAGCAGTAAAAAACAGTAAAACTGCAACCTTGATGATTACGATAATATTTTCAGCTTTTGCTACCAACGCCGTACCGAGCAGATTGATTAGTATAAAAACACTAACAATAACAATCGCATAGATATTAGCCCAGTCATCACTGACAGTCATAAATGTTTCAGCATAAGCACCAAAAGATTTTGCGACAGCTGCGATTGCAATTAATTGCGATAGATAGAATAAAACCCCCGTGCTTCCAGAGAAAACACCTTCTCCATACCCTTGTACTAAATATTCAATAATACCGCCACGAGAGGGATATCGCACAGCAAGTTTAGCGAGGGAATAACCACTCAACAAAGCTGCCAAGCCACCAAAAACAAATGAAGCCCAGACTATATTCCCTGCAATAGAACCTGCTTGCCCAATTACAATAAATATACCTGCACCGACCATAGATCCAATGCCTAGCATAACGGCATTAAAGGTATTAAAAGCCTTTTGAGACATAGAATTACTCTCTAGATAGCATAAGAGTTTAGCGCAAAGTTCTGCTAAATAAATTCAGTGCTAACTGATAGCCTAATTGAGCCGTTTGAGCATCATATCTACCGCCATCACCTTCATCACGCATAAAGGCATGGCCAGCATTAAATTCATGCCATGTGAAACGTAGATCAGTTTCGTTAAGTTGTTTATAAATCTTAGCCAGACCAGCAGGGGGGATATGATTATCTTGCTTACCCCAAATCATACATAGCTCACCAGTAATATCATCCAAGCGTTCCATACTATGTTGCCCTGGAGCATTAGGGATCGCCTGAATATGTAAATCAGTAGCATAAAAACACGCTGCACCTTTCACTTGCGGCTGCAATGCCGCACGAAAAGCCAAATGCCCACCAATACAAAAACCCATCGCACCAATATGACCATTACACCAGTCTTGTTGCTGTGCAAACTCAATTAACGCGACATTATCAGTGTCATAACCTTGCACATCTTTAGTATGTTTATCGGCATTACCTTTTTCACGCCCTGCATCGTCATAGCCCAATACTGTACCAATCGGATTTAATTCATGAAACACCTCAGGTACCAACACCGCATAACCGTGGCTTGCCATCAGTTTTGCTGCACGTTCAATCGGTCCCGTTTGTTGAAAAATCTCAGAATAAAACAAAATAACAGGATAACTTGCGTCCACATCAACGTCAGGGCGGTGAATATAAGTACGCATCACGCCTGTTGGGGTGTCAATATCAGCAAAATGGCTTTGTATGTTCATAGTGGACTCGTTTAAGTGATTTATTTAAAAATTGATTTAATGGTATTTGACCAGATAGTCAAACGGTTAAAAAAGCATTTAACAAATTTACCGTCAATGTGTTTATATTGCTTTTTAAGTGGTTTTTTCACTTCCCAGCTACCTTTAAAGCCGTTTGGAAACATCACCAAATCACCCGCTTTAAAACTAACAACAGGGCTGCCGTCTTCAGGCGTCATTTCACATTCACCTTCTATAATAAGCGCTGTTTCGGTAGTCACAAACGCCCAAGGGAATACAGACACTTCTTTTTGCCATGTCGGCCAGTGTGCCGTGCCCAATTTTTTTAAAAGTGCTTCACTTGGGTTGCTATCAACGGTAATTTCTTTCATGTGATTCCTAAAGTTTAGATTTGTTGCCCAATATCAAAATGACTTGGGACGATTACTTATTATTCATAGCATTTTACCATATTGATG
>CAYSGK010000264.1:0-2578 GCA_964430395.1 uncultured Methylophaga sp. | reverse complement strand
GTATGGCTTCTTCTCATGCTGAATTCTGCAGATTGAATGGTCACGGGTATATATGGTCAAAACTGCTATTTCATTTGCATTGGGTTGCTGGTTACTGCTCCAGTTATCTAGTATGCCCTCTATGCAATGGTTATGGGCAATATTGCCTACTTTCTTATTATTACTGTATCGTAAAACACGGCTGTTATCCGTTATTCTTTTCGGTGCACTATGGACTTTGTTTTTCGCGAATAATGTAATTAGTGATCGTCTTTCGCTTAAACTAATGGGACAAGATATCATTATCACAGGCACGATTATCAGCATTCCTGTGCAAGATGATCGACGTATATCCTTTGAATTTTCACCTGACACTTCTTCTGCGACCAATTTACCTTCCAAATTACGCTTAAATTGGTATCGCCCTTTTCCTGAAACAATTAATGCAGATGAAAAGTGGCAACTTACCGTGCGCCTAAAACAAGCCCATGGCATGATGAACCCCGGTGCATTTGATTATGAAGGCTGGTTATTTCAACGCAATATTGGTGGTACAGGTTATGTTCGCGCGAGTCAAAATAATAAACGCCTTGCCGCGGCTTCGAATTTTTCTGTTAATGCGCTTCGTCAGTCACTTATTGATCGTATAGAGCTCCATTTTGGTGACAGCAAAAATTTAGGACTGATCCAAGGGCTAACCACAGGTATTCGCCATAATATTAGTGATAAGCAATGGCAAGTACTTCGACTTTCAGGCACGAGTCATTTGCTGGCCATTTCTGGCTTGCATATTGGCCTTGCCGCCGCGATTGGCTTTTTTTGTTTCAAATGGCTTTGGTCTCGGCGCGCTAAAAATTTATTATTTTTACCTAGTAAAGAAGCTGGTGCTATCGGTGGCTTTGTTACCGCTTTGTTTTATGTGGCTATGGCAGGGTTTTCTATCCCCAGTCAACGCGCATTAATTATGGTGGTGACCGTTATGCTGACATTATTCATTCGAAAACCGGCTGCCATGCGATCTATTTTAGCGGTCAGCTTAATTATTATTTTGATGCATGATCCACTGGCAATATTATCTGTCGGTTTATGGTTATCATTTTCAGCCGTGACGATTATTTTGTTTATTTCACAAAATCGCTTTCCTGCCCCGCGCTGGCAATGGGCAAAAATACATACTTTAATTGCATTTGGTCTTACGCCTTTATTATTGCTGTTTTTCATGCAAACATCTGTGATAGCGCCTATTGCAAATTTTATCGCGGTTCCTGTTGTTAGTATTTTGGTTGTGCCACTGCTTTTGTTAGCTAGCTTATTCTTGTGGCTGTTTGAACCGCTTGGTGTTATGTTGCTTCAATGTGCTGATTTTTTGCTTAGTTTACTTTGGCCTGTTTTAGAATTTTTAGCGAAATTGCCTTTCTCACATTGGTCTAGCCCTAATTTCCCAAGACTGTACTGGCTATCTATTATATTGGGTACAGTACTCTTGCTTACCCCCAGAAGATTTCCTGCTAAATGGTTAGGGCTAATCGGGTTGTTGCCTTTAGTTCTCTACAGCCCCGATAAACCTGCTAAAGATGACTTTTGGTTTACCTTACTTGATGTAGGCCAAGGTTTATCTGCTGTTATTCAAACTAAAAATCACACTTTGGTTTTTGATACTGGGCCTAAATTTAGTGATAGTTTTGATACCGGATCTGCCGTAGTGAGTCCCTTTCTAAAACAGCAAGGCATTAATCATCTCGACACTTTAATTATTAGTCATGGTGATAATGATCATATTGGTGGTGCGCTTTCACTGATCGCTGAAATAAAAACAAATACTATTCTTAGCAGTGTTCCAGAACGATTACCCACTGCTAATCACTGCATTGCAGGACAATCATGGCAATGGGATGGCGTATCATTTTCATTGCTTCACCCACGCTCTGATGATCAAGAAAGTGAAAATAATCTATCATGTGTGCTAAAAGTTTCAACTAAAAATAACAGTGTTTTATTAACAGGTGACATTGAATCTAAAGCTGAGAAATTATTAGTCCAGCGTTATGGTTCAAAATTAGCATCTACACTGCTTGTCGTTCCCCATCATGGAAGTAAAACGTCTTCTAGTTATGCCTTTATCCATGCTGTAAATCCAGAAATTGTACTTTTCCCGGTAGGTTATCGTAATCGTTACGGCTTCCCTAAACAAGATATTGTAAAGCGCTATAATACCCAGAATAGGATCTTGTTTGATAGTGCGCGATATGGTGCAATTCAATATAAATTTGAGCCATGTACTGTTTCAGAGCCTATATTATGGCGACAGCAAGCAAAGCGGATCTGGACAGCAACTAATTAACTATAACTCTGGATAAGCACAGGCATCCAACACATCTATTTTACGGCTCTCCGCGTTAGATTGACTTCCAATAGCTCGCTATTGCTACGTAAATCTGCCTTGATATCCACTAAAATAGAAGCGCTGGATCAAAATAATGACTGATTTCTTATCCCTTTAACGCCTATTTTTTGCTAAGGTGCTATAAATTAAAAGTTTTGTACCTAGTCAGCCCTGAAAAACACACCACACCTTTGATATTAAAGGAAAATAACCAAA
>CAYSGK010000263.1:0-2607 GCA_964430395.1 uncultured Methylophaga sp. | reverse complement strand
TTGAAGTCTTTGGTTTGATGGACACGGTCTTTTCAGGTCATGCCAACAAGATCCCTCGCATGATCAGTCGCCTGCGTGGTGAAGGTTTAGATATAATGTCCGTATTTTCTGCTGTTTCGTGGTCCCTTCATAGAGCTGTTAATATGGCGATACAAATAGAGCAAGGTGAGCGAGTAGAACAAGTATTGGCTTCGCAAAGGCCACCGATATGGGAAAAAGCACGGCCGATGATGCGAGAAGCTTTGAGCAGACATCAACGACTACAATGGCAAAGTTTTTTGCTACAAATGGCAAAAATTGATCAGGCGGCTAAAGGCAGTTTAAAAGCTGATCCATGGTCATTATTAGAAATATTATGTCTGCAAGTGGCGGGAATAAAAATTATAAACCAATAATAAATGTAAATAATATTGCAAATATTCTTCACAATGGCATAATCAGATAAAGTAAGCCATTTAATAGGAGCAATGTTTATGGCATCACAAAATATAAATGTACGTGTAAAGGGTGAGTTACAGAACCATCTAAAACAACAAGTGGGTCGTCATGGTTTGTATGAGAATGCCAGTGAATATATTCGCTCATTAATACGGCAAGATCTTAAAAGTCGCAATGAAGCATGGTCGTGGTTGCGTAGTGAATTAGAACCAGCACTTCGAGCTAGTGATGATGAATTTGTGTCTGTAACCGCTGAGGATGTTATTTCACGGAATAAGAACAAACGTTAATGGCCGCTTATCGTTTTTATCCCAATGCAGATCGACAACAAGATGAAATTTGGGATTACACGGTTGAGCAATGGGGTGAAATACAGGCAGAGAAGTATATTAATGAACTGCACAGTCATCTTAATCAATTAGCAGACAATAAACTATTATGGCAGGCTTTACCCACCAAGTTGCTTGTTCCCCATGATCTTCCACTTTCGGTTTATTTTAGTCGATACAATAAACACATTATCTTCTTCCGTGAACTCTCAGATAGAATGATAGGTATAATAGCGATTTTACATGAAACAATGGATCTTCCTGTAAGGCTAAGTGAAGATTTACGCAAAATTAATGATGACATTCAGGAGTCTGAATAGTGGATATTAAACACTATATGCAAACAGTAGGTCAGCAGGCGAGAACAGCAAGCCGTGCATTATCGCGTGCAGGTACAAATGCAAAAAATGAAGCATTGCAGTTTATTGCCAATGAAATCAGAGCGGCCGCTGAAACCCTAAAACAACAAAATGCATTAGATATGGAAGCGGGCAAAACAAAAGGCTTAGATGCAGCGTTATTAGATCGTTTAGAGCTTACTGATGCCCGTATTGAAGGTATGGCAGAAGGTTTAGAACAAATCGCTGCCTTAGCTGATCCTGTTGGTGAGGTCAGTGATATGACGTATCGTCCATCAGGCATTCAGTTGGGTAAAATGCGGGTGCCATTAGGCGTGATAGGCATTATCTATGAATCTCGCCCTAATGTAACGGCAGATGCCGCGGGCTTGTGCCTAAAATCAGGCAATGCCACTATCTTGCGTGGAGGCAGTGAAGCGATTCATTCCAATCAGGCGATTGCCGCTTGTATTCATCGAGGTTTAGAACAAGCAGGTTTACCTGCAACAGCAGTGCAAGTGATTGAAACAACTGATCGCGCGGCTGTGGGTGAACTTATCACCATGACAGACTATGTTGATGTTATTGTTCCCCGTGGTGGCAAGGGCTTGATTGAGCGGATCAGCAACGATGCCCGTGTGCCTGTAATTAAACATCTTGATGGTATTTGTCATGTCTATATTGATGGTGGTGCCGATCTGGATATGGCTGAAGAGATTGCCTTTAATGCCAAATGTCATCGTTATGGTGTGTGCAACGCGATGGAAACCTTGCTGGTGGATAGCAAAATTGCTGGTGATATTTTGCCCCGTTTGGCGAAACGCTATGCAGCAGAACAAGTTGAATTACGCGGCTGTGAATTAACCCAAATAATTTTACCCGAGATAAAAGCGGCAACTGAGGAAGACTGGGATACTGAATATCTAGCACCAATCTTATCAATTCGTATTGTAGAAGGGCTTGATGATGCCATGGACCATATTCACAGTCATAGCTCAGGCCATACCGAAACTATTGTGACCGAAGATTATGCTCGTTCACGTCGATTCTTAGCTGAAGTGGATTCAAGTTCGGTTATGGTCAATGCCTCAACGCGCTTTGCTGATGGTTTTGAATATGGTTTGGGAGCTGAAATTGGTATTTCAACTGATAAAATTCATGCACGAGGTCCTGTTGGTTTAGAAGGCCTAACCTCGCAAAAATGGATTGTATTGGGCAGCGGTCAAATTCGCCAATAATATGCCAGCGACAATGGGTATTTTGGGCGGCACATTTGACCCGATTCATTTTGGTCATTTGCGACCGGCATTGGATGTTATGCAACAGCTAGGCTTGGAACAAATTCGGCTGATCCCGAGTGCCCGACCACCACATCGTCAACAGCCACAAGCCACACCAGAACAACGTGTAACCATGTTGCAGTTAGCAGTAAAAAACAGCCCACAATTTGTGGTTGATGATCGGGAATGTCATCGAGAGGGCAATTCCTATACCATTGATAC
>CAYSGK010000262.1:0-2620 GCA_964430395.1 uncultured Methylophaga sp. | reverse complement strand
AGGCCTTGTTAAGGTAGCAATGTAATGCAACTGAATAAAAATAAAAGTGTGACTTATACTAAAGTTTTTAAAAATGGGGTCGATATAGTAATCAGACTTTATAGGAAATAGAACAATGTCAGAAATAAATAATATAAAAACGACGGTGCAGTCAGGGTTGAATTCTACCAAAATTGGTGAGAATGGTAGTCGTGATGGGGACAAGTCACAAAGTGTGCAAGCGGTTACAGCTAGAACAGATACCGTGAGTTTAACAAACGAGGCAACACAATTGCAGTCAATGCAGAAAACCTTAGAAGATACACCTATTGTAAATCGCGAGCGTGTTGATGCCTTACGTGCGGCAATTGCAGAGGGTTCTTACTCGGTTGATGCTGCTGAGCTGGCACAGAATATAATTGATTTTGAAACACAGCTCTAATAACGGGCTAGCAGGTTAAATATAATGGCAATGACATCATTACAACAACTGAGTGGCATACTGGAAGCAGAACAAGACACGGCAGCACAACTGCTGGCTTTGCTTGAGGGTGAGCGTGATGCATTGACAAGCTCGGATCCTGAGGTGATGGATAAGATGTCAGCTAAAAAGCAACCATTTATAGTACGCTTAGAAGAATTAAGTCGTCAACGCGAAGAGATGTTAAAAATGGAAGGTTTTCCTGCCGGAAAAGATGGGCTTGATGCCTTTATTGCAAATCAAACCGCGACAGATGCTTCAGCTTTGAAAATCTTAGTAACAAAATTACGCACCACTGCATTTGCTTGCAAAGAACACAATCAAATTAACGGAAGCATCGTAAATGTAAACCGTCAATATTTGCAAAAAGCAATGAGCATTTTACGTGGTCGTGATATGACTTCTAGCTCATACGGCCCCGGCGGTGAATATTCAAACCAAGTTGTTCAGCAGCCACTAATAGGTCGTGTCTAAAATAGACTTCTATACCCAAGTGAAATCAATTTTCAGTTCTTACCGTTTCGTCATTTACCCTGACGGTTACTTCGTTTCGGTAGGCTTTTAGCCGGAATCTGACTATAAACAAGACTCCGGCTAAAAACCTACCGGAGTGACGGGGGAGCGAAATGCGCAGATTGAATGATAACGGGTATGACTTATTGGCACCACGCAGCCAACACATCAACCCATTCGGCTTGATCATTTAAACAGGGAATAAGCGTAAGCGATTCTCCTCCCGCTTCCTTAAACACTTCTTGCCCCCGAATTGCAATTTCTTCTAGCGTTTCTAAACAATCAGTAACAAATGCTGGGCAAATTACCAATATATTTTTATTGCCGTCGGCGGCTAATTCACGCAAGCGATCTTCAGTGTTAGGGCCAAGCCATTTGGCTTTTCCTAAGCGTGATTGAAACGCGACAGAATATTTTTGTTCAGCAATCCCCGCTTTTTTAACAAAACACTCCGTCGTGCGAAAAACTTGATGGAGATAACAGCTCTGTTGATGAATCTGATCTGTTTCCAAGCAGCGATTATCAACCAAGCAGTTTTCAGCGGCCTTATCCAGATTACGAATATGTGATTCAGGTAAACCATGATAGCTAAATAGAATATGGTCATAATCTTGTTCAAGATAAGTTTGGGCACTATTGACAAGAGCTGAGATATAGTCGGGATTATCATAAAAAGGTTTAATCACCGTCAGTTTTATATTGAGTGCATGTTTTTGGATTACTAACCTCGCTTGCTCAACAGAAGTGGTTACAGTGCTTTCGGCATAATGGGGGTATAGAGGAATAAAAAATATTTCTGAAATATCAGGTTGCTCAGCGAGTTTCAGTATTTGGTTTTCAATGCTTGGCTTACCATAGCGCATCGCCATAGCAACCGGCATAGTTACTTTTTCCTGCAATGCCTCTTTCAATTGTTGAGACAAGACAATTAATGGAGAACCCTTATCGAGCCAGACACTTTGATAAGCCTTAGCTGATGCTTCAGGGCGTGAAGGCAAGACAAATAAACTGACAATAAGTCGCCTTAAAAACCAAGGTAGTTGGATCACATAAGGATCCATTAAAAACTGATCGAGATATCGACGCACTGATTTTGGGCTGGCTGAATCAGGCGAACCTAAGTTGGCAAGTAATATGGCTTTTTTATTCATTAGCTTGATCATACCTTAACCACTCATAGAATAGAATTAACAAAACAGTTGTATTTCTGATATATTCAGTAGGAAATCTAGTACCAAAGTACAATAGAAAATTAATAATTCTTGTTATATTTTATAAATATGGTTACTACTTCAGCTAAGCAACTACCCCTAATTCTGGGGGAGGTGAAGATGGTTATTGAAGTGGTAAAATGAAGATTCTAGGTTGAGTGTAACCTAGAACTAAATTGCCAAACTTGATGTGAATCGAGGACGGAAAGTTACAGATCTTACTGCAATTTACAAGATGGCTGAGCTGCATAACTTAAATTTTTGAGGATATTATAATGAAAATTTCTAAAATGTTTCAAATAGGCGCAGCTGCCTTATTATTAAGCGGTTCAGCGCTGGCTGATTCTGTTGATTTATCAAGTTGGGCAGGTACTGCAGGGGGCAACTGGAATGTCCAAGGCGCAGGTAATGATTCTGTTTTACAAACAATAAATGG
>CAYSGK010000261.1:0-2649 GCA_964430395.1 uncultured Methylophaga sp. | reverse complement strand
AGCAGTAAAATACGCCAGCTGTTAAACTACGCGCCATGATAAAACTCCATCAACTTTCTGTTCGCCGTGGTGTACGGCTGTTATTTGAATCTGTCAATCTAACGATCCACCCTAAACAAAAGGTGGGGTTGACTGGTGCTAATGGCACGGGAAAATCCAGCTTATTTGCCTTATTTCAAGATAAATTGCATGCGGATCATGGCAGTGTGTCGATCCCTGAATCATGGGTGATTGCACATGTGGCACAAGAAACACCGGCTGTTGATACGTCGGCAATTGATTATGTGTTGCAAGGTGATGCGGAGTATATGGATTTGCAGCAACAATTAGTTGAAGCAGAATCGTCACATGATGGTCATGCTCAAAGTGAATTACACGATAAATTAGCCGCGATTGATGGTTATACGGCGCGCAGTCGGGCTGGTCGGTTGTTACATGGTTTAGGCTTCTCTGCAGACCAAGAAAATCTAGCTGTTACCTCATTTTCAGGTGGCTGGCGAATGCGGCTGAATTTGGCACAGGCCTTAATGTGTCGCTCTGATTTATTGTTATTGGATGAACCCACCAATCATTTAGATTTAGAGGCGGTGTATTGGCTAGAAGAATGGTTGCGTAATTACCAAGGCACCTTAGTATTGATTTCACATGATCGGGATTTTTTAGATCGTGTGGTCACTCAAGTGGTACATATCGAACAACAAGGAATGAAATCCTACACAGGTAATTATTCGGCCTTTGAATTAGCGCGAGCGGAACATTTAGCACACCAACAAGCGGCACATAATAAACAACAACGTGAAATTGCTCATATTCGCCAATTTGTGACTCGTTTTAAGGCGAAGGCGACCAAGGCAAAACAGGCACAAAGCAGGGTGAAAGCATTACAACGGATGGAGTTAATTGCCCCAGCACATGTTGATTCACCGTTTCATTTTAGTTTTTATCCGCCAACACGTTTAACAGCACCGTTATTAAGTTTAGATAAAATAGCCGTAGGTTATAACGATAAGCCGATTATTTCAGGGGTGAAATTATCATTAGCACCGGGCGATCGTATTGGATTGTTGGGACCAAACGGCGCGGGTAAATCAACATTAATAAAATTAATTGCCGGTGAATTGCCCCCCTTGCAAGGCAAACGTAAAGAAGCAAAAGATATCAAAATTGCCTATTTTGCACAGCATCAATTAGAGCAATTAACCATGGATGAGAGTCCATTACAGCATTTGCAACGACTCGATAGACAAGCCTCAGAGACAGAATTACGAAACTTTATTGGTGGTTTTGGATTTCATGGTGATGATGCTTTAGCACCTGTTGGCCCTTTTTCTGGTGGTGAAAAAGCGCGTTTGGTATTGGCATTACTAGTCTACCAAAAACCAGCGGTATTATTATTAGATGAGCCGACCAATCACCTTGATTTAGAAATGCGTTTGGCTTTGACATTAGCATTGCAAGATTTTGAAGGGGCTCTGATTGTCGTTTCGCATGATAGGCATTTGTTACGTACGGTGGCGGATGAGTTATGGTTAGTATCAGACGGACAAGCTAAAGTATTTGATGGCGATTTAGATGATTATCGACAGTGGACATTGAATAAAGATAAACCCGAAAAAGTGATTAACGAAACAAGTAGTAACAGCAATAAAAAGAAAGGTGACCGCCGTGCTGCTGCCGAAGCTAGACAAAAACTGCAACCATTGCGTAATGCGGTTAAAAAGGCTGAGCAGAAGATGGAAAAAGTGCAGTTATCATTAGATAAAGTAGAAGAAAAACTAGCAGACAACAGCCTGTATGACGACAATAATAAAGACAAATTAAAAACCTTGTTATTAGAACAAGGCAACTTAAAATCAGAATTGGAACAAGCTGAAATGGATTGGTTTGAATCCACTGAAACACTAGAAGAGGCACAAGACTAAGCGTGGCATTATTATCATTAAAACAATTAACCGTCAGTTTTGGCGGTCCTAATCTATTAGATAAGGTAGATTTTCAGCTCGATCGTGGCGAACGTGTCTGTTTGGTCGGCCGCAATGGTGCGGGTAAATCGACGCTGATGAAAGTCATTGCGGGAGAAGTAAAACAAGATTCTGGTGAGGTGGTTGGACAAGGTTTAAACATTGCTCGTTTAGAACAAGAAGTACCAGAAGGAACGGGTGGTACGGTGTTTGATGTGGTTGCTCAAGGTTTAGGTGATATTGCACCGTTGTTGATTCAATATCATCATGTGATTCACCAATTGGAAACTGATAGTTCTGACAAAGTATTAGCAGCATTAGAAAAAGCACAACATGAATTAGAAGCTGTTGATGGTTGGTCTGTTGAACAAAAAGTTGAGGCGGTCATTTCGCGTTTATCATTAGATGCGGATATGGAATTTTCGGCATTATCAGGAGGAATGAAACGGCGGGTATTATTAGCTCAAGCTTTGGTTAAAGAACCTGATGTATTATTACTTGATGAACCGACTAATCATTTAGATATTGCCTCTATTACTTGGTTGGAAGAGTTTTTAAAAGGCTATGAAGGTACGTTATTATTTATCACCCATGATCGTATGTTCTTGCAATCTTTAGCCACTCGGATTATTCAAATTGATCGTGGAAACTTGGTGAGTTTCCCCGGTGATTACGCCAATTTCTTAGT
>CAYSGK010000260.1:0-2684 GCA_964430395.1 uncultured Methylophaga sp. | reverse complement strand
ATTCTTTATTACATCAGCCCAAAAGTCTGGGCTTGGCGTGCAGGGCGTGTTAAAACAATCAAACAATACGTCGATCACATGGCGGTACTATTTCCGTTTGAAGTGCCTATTTATCAAGAGGCTGGCGTGCCCGTAAGCTGCGTAGGGCATCCCTTAGTTGATGCCGTTAAAAAAGAACTTACTATTGAACAAGCTAAAGAAAAGTTAGGCTTTGATGCCGAGGTTCCAGTACTAGGCCTATTTCCCGGTAGTCGACGCAGTGAAGTTGAAGTTTTACTACCAATAATGATTGAAGCGGCAGAGCGTATTAGCCAGCGAATAAATAATTTAAATGTGGTTGTGCCTTTAGCTACCGGTTTAGATAAAGCAGTACTTGAACCGATAATTGCCAAGAGTTCACTGACCATCAAGTTAGTTGATGACGATTTTTATCAACTAACGACAGCCTGTGATGCGATTGTAGCTGCATCAGGTACGGTGACATTAGAAATTGCCTTATTAGCTGTGCCTCATTTTATTAGTTATCGTGTTTCACCGCTTTCATACGCAATTTTGAGTCGTTTTGTGAAAATCCCCTACGTTGGTTTGTGTAATATCGTTACTGGCGAGAACGTTATTCTAGAATTATTGCAAAATGAAGTGACAGCAGAACGGTTTGAAAAAGAGTTAATGTCTTTGCTCACTTCTAGCAATAGTAAACAGCAAGCAGAAACCATTCGTCAACAGGTATTGTCAGCACTAGGTCCTTCGGGTGGTGCCAGTAATGCTGCTGAGTTAGTTGTTTCTTTATTGGAAGATTGATGGCTACAGAATACATAGTAGGCGTAGATGAAGTAGGGCGTGGACCTTTAGCGGGACCCGTTGTCACAGCAGCAGTGATTCTTGATCCTAATAATCCAATTGAAGGTTTAGCCGATTCAAAAAAACTGTCAGAAAAACGACGAGAGCAACTAGAACCTATTATAAAAGCCAATGCCTTAGCGTGGTCATTAGGTCGTTGTGAACCAGCAGAAATTGATGAGATTAATATACTACAAGCTACGCTATTAGCAATGAAACGCGCAGTAGAAGGTTTAGAGATAACACCAACCCATGCCTTGGTTGATGGCAATAAAGCCCCCGACTTAGTTTGCCCAGTGACCACCATTATCAAAGGTGATCAAAAAGAACAGTGCATTGCCGCAGCATCAATTTTGGCAAAAGTCGCCAGAGATAAAGAAATGATTGAAATGGATAAACGGTATCCGGGTTATGGGCTAGCTAAACATAAAGGCTACCCAACTAAACAACATCAGCAAGCATTAATGGAGCTAGGCGTCACTGAAATTCATCGAAAATCATTTAAACCAGTGAAAATCGCGTCGTCATAAATATTTAAGTTTCTATGATGTTATCCGATACACAATGATACAAATCATTAATGTCTGTAGATAAATATAGGATGCTAAGAAACGCAATGAAAACAGACAAAGAAAAACAATTTCTTCTAACAAAACAAGTCTCTATTTTATATGAAGGGCTTAAATCAACTCTCATAGGCACTGTGCTTCTGGCGGGTCTAGTCAATTTTACTCTAATGCTAGAATATGGGAAATATGAGGTGGTATTCTTTTGGGTATTGCCGGTTTGGATTATTGCCTTTATACGGGCGGTTGACGCCATAAATTATTTTAGCAAAAATCAAGATAGTATTAACCATAGGGCTTATCTTTATCGATTCCTAACAGGGGTTGCCATGCAAGCATTAGCATGGGGAATGTTTTTTTATATGTGTTTCCCTGTTATATCTGTTGCCTATCAAATGCTAATGTTACTTGCTTTAGCGGGTGTTACTGCAACCGGGACATCAACATTATCATATCAATCAGCAGCAATAATATTGTTTCTAGTACTAACTTTTTTGCCTGCAGAGATTAGAATACTCTCAATGGATTCATCGTTTTATTTATTTCTCTCTCTAATCGTGCCCTTATTCGTTGTCGGTCAGATTAGTGGAGCAAAACGATTTAATAAAACCTATGTAGATAATCTTCTATTACAGGCTGAGTTTAAGGAGAAAGAGAAAGAGTATGTTGATCTACAACATGCTGTAAATCAGCATAATATTGTTAGTATCACCAATATTCAAGGTGACATTATATTTGCAAATGAAAAAATGGAGGAAATCACGCAATATTCGCAAGAAGAACTCATTGGAGAAAATCACAGAATAGTAAAATCTGAACGATATTCAAATTCATTTTGGAAAGATATGTGGCGAACCATTGCCAGTGGCCGGGTCTGGCAGGATCAGATAGAAAATATTGCTAAAGATGGTTCAGTTTATTGGGTCGATACCACTGTCGTTCCATTTTTAAATGATAAAGGCAGACCTTACCAATATATATCAATTAGAACGGATATCACCAAAGCCAAAGCAATAGAACAACAAATTATTGATGATAAAAATGATGCGTTGATTCGTGCGCAAGTCTCTCATATTTTGCAAGGAGAAAAATCACTTAAAAAACGTGTTGCTATGGCATTAGAAGCAATGTCGAAAGCAGAAGGGATGCATATTCAAAATAAACTAGGTGTATTTTTGCTACCTGAAGGAGCATGTTCTCTTGAAATGTTTGTAACACATGGTGAATATACTGATGAATTTATGCATAAAGAGGAATGCGTGAAATTAGGCAGTTGTT